>CALBNA010000104.1 GCA_937896205.1 uncultured Campylobacter sp.
CTCCTACGGTACCGTCCGCGCCAAGACCGTAAAATAGGCACTCTTTCACGCTTGCGTCGCTTAGCGAAATTTTCTCGCCGACTTTTAGCGATGTAAATGTCACGTCATCCTCGATACCGACGGTAAAGCCGTTTTTAGGCTCGCTTAAATTTATATTTTCAAAAACCGCCAGCATTTGCGCAGGATCGACGTCCTTTGAGCTTAGACCATAGCGTCCGCCCACGATCACGGGCTGATTTTTGCGTCCGTAAAACGCCGCCTTGACATCCAGATATAGCGGCTCTCCTAGGCTTCCAGGCTCTTTCGTGCGGTCTAGCACGGCGATCTTTTCTACCGTCTCAGGCATCACGTCAAAGAGGTATTTTAGACTAAACGGGCGGTATAGATGTACTTTTAGCACGCCTACTTTTTCGCCCTTTGCGCGCAGGTGATCGACGACTTCTTCGAGAGTTTGCGTTACCGAACCCATCGCTATCACGACGCGCGTTGCATGCGGATCGCCGTAATAATTAAAAGGACGATAATCGCGTCCAGTGATTTTTGAAATTTCTTTTAGATACTCCGCCACGATATCGGGAATCGCGTCGTAGTAGCGGTTAGCTAACTCGCGCGTCTGAAAGTAAATATCGTCGTTTTGTGCCGTACCGCGAGTTTTCGGGCTTTCGGGGCTTAGCGCTTCGTCTCTAAATTTTTGCAGCGCCTCGCGGTCAAGAAGCCTATCAAAGTGCGCGTAGTCAAGCACCTCAATCTTTTGTATCTCGTGGCTCGTGCGAAATCCGTCGAAAAAGTGTAAAAACGGCACGCGACCCTTGATCGCAGCTAGATGAGCGACTCCGGCGATATCCATAACCTCTTGCACGGAGCCGCTTGCCAGCATAGCAAATCCCGTTTGCCGACAGGCATAAATATCCTGATGATCGCCAAAGATAGAAAGCGCCTGGGCCGCGATAGAGCTGTCTCTTATACACATCTCCGAGCCCACGAGACCGTACTAGATCTCG
>CALBNA010000105.1 GCA_937896205.1 uncultured Campylobacter sp.
GCGCTAGGCATATAGCCTGCGGAGCGAAAATTTTACGAGATCAAGCAAAGATGCCCGCGAGACGACGCATTAAATGCTTTGTAAGATTTTAGGTTTAGAAAACGCCGTTATAGGTTTAATCTCCCCCTTAAATTTCTCAATCTGGGCAAGCACGGTGTGAGCCGAGTTGCTTTGCGCGAGGCTTGACGTGCCTTTATCAAAGGTCAAAACGTTTACGCAGCCGTGTTGGCAGAGGCTCTTTTCGCCCCAAATTTCCGGGTCGTACCACGCACCCTCGCAGATAGCTACGACGCGCTCAGGCACGATGTCGGTGACTAGCACGCCCGCTAAAATTTCGCCGCGGTCGTTAAATACGCGTGCGACGTCGCCCGTAGCTAGTCCGCGCTCTTTTGCGTCTTTTGGATTTATTAAAACCGGCTCTCTGCCGCTAACTTCGGCGAAATTTCTGATGATAGAGTTGTTTAGCTGACTGTGCAAGCGGTAGCGAGAGTGCGGGCTAACGACGTGTAGCGGGTACTTTTTGCTAGCATTGCCTAGCCACTCTTTAGGCTCGATCCACGTAGGCATCGGCGGGCAGTCGGCGTAGTTCATCTTCGCGATCGTCGGCGAGTAGATCTCTATCTTGCCAGACGGCGTACCTAGGCGGTTTTTGGCAGGATTTTCGCGGAAGGCCGCTAGACGCGTGTATAGCTCGGTTTCTGTGTTGTCTTTTTCAAATCTCACGTAGCCTTTTTCGTAAAATTCCTCAAAGCTAGGCATACTCAAATTTAGCCCCTTAGCCTGCTCGGCCGCGTCGGCGTAAAATTCCTTCATCCAGCCTAGCTCGTCCTTGCCCTCGCTAAATACCTCGCCTCTGCCCCAGCGTTTGCAAATTTGCTCGCAGATCCAAAAGTCGCTCTTGCTCTCGCCCATCGGCTCTATCGCCGGCCTATAAGCCACGATGTATTCGCCCGTAGCGCCCGTTTGGTTGATGTCGTTTCTCTCGACCTCGATAGCCACGGGCAGCACGATGTCGCTTAGCCTTGCGGTGCTAGTCCAGTATGGCTCAGCGGTGATAACGGTGTCAAATTTACGCCACTGTTTTACGATGTTGTTTACGTCCTGATGGCGCGTAAACATCGAGCCTGAGGCCATGTATGCGACTCTCATATGCGGTAGCTTGATCTTAGTGCCGTCGTAGTCGATCTCTTTGCCCGGATGCTCTAGCGCCTCGATGCTGCGAGAGGACGGGATAGTGATGTTTTTAGTCGTTTTCCACGGCGCGCCGTCTACGTTTTCGTATTTCTCGTCGATACGCGTGCTTAGGCCTTTTAGTACCGGAGCGATCTTGTCCGTAGCGCCCGCGGAGTCGTATCCTAGGCTAAACTCAAATCCTAGCCCCTCCTTACCCACGTGTCCTAGCATCGCATTTAGCACCACTAGCGCCCAGAAAGGCTGCTCGCCGTGGTCGGCTCTTTGTAGCGCGCGGCCGATCAGTACGGTCGTAGGCTCTTTAGCCAGGCGCGTAGCAAACTGCGCTATCGTGCCCGCAGGTACGCCGCAAATTTTGCTCGCCCACTCGATGTCTTTTACGACTTTATCCTGCGTGCCGAGGAAGTAGTCTTTAAATTTATTAAATCCGACCGTATATTTTTTGATAAATTCCTCGTCGTAGAGGTTGTTCGTAAACAGATAATGGCACATGCCGATGATGAGCGCGGTATCGGTATTTGGGCGCACGATGATGTTTTCGCTGCCGTAGTAGCGCGCGGTGTCGTTTACCATGACGTTTACGCTATAGGTTTTGATGCCGGCTTTTTTGAGCTCCTGCATGCCTACGTAGCCGTCGTGAGTCGGAGGCACTGAGGAGATTTGGTTCGTCACGATAGGATCGGTACCCCAAAATACCACGTTTTTAGCGTTTTTGACGATGGCTTTCCACTTCGTCGGCGCGTCGTAAACCGCGCTACCGCCTAGCACGTGAGGCATGATGACTAGACCCGCTCCGGTCGAGTAGTCGCCGCTTTCTTCCACGTAACCGCCTAGCACTTTTAGCATCCTGTGCGCGACCGTGCGACCCCAGCTGACCTTACCGCTGCCGCCCCACCAGTAGCACTCGCCATATATCGCTTCGGCACCGTATTTGTCGAAGTTTTCTTTTAGAGCTTTGGCTGCTAGATCAAGCGCGACGTCCCAGCTAACGCGCACGAACTCGTCTTTGCCGCGCAGTTCGCTCTTTGCCGCGCCTTTTGCTTTGAGGTAGCTTTTGCGCACCATCGGATAGAGCACGCGGTTTTCGTTCTGCACGGAATCAGACAAGCTGTAGTTCATCGTGTTTGGAAATTTATCGCCCTCAAATTCGCTAACCGAAACGATCTGCGATGAGTTTAAATTTGCCCAAAACGTACCGAATCTGTTTGCGCCAAACACCTTTTTGTTATCGAAAATCGTCTGCTTGACGCCCTCTATCCTACTAGCCTGCGCAGCCGTAGCCGCCAAGGCCGAAAATTTGATGAAATCTCGTCTTTTCATCGGTTTCTCCCTTATTTACTTATCACAGGAGCAAATGCCCTGCCGTGAGTGGAAGTATACATACTCCCGTACTCGCCCAAAGCGCGCCTATGTTTGTGGCACCTGCGCGACCGGGCAACTTTTTCCCTTATTTGCTTTTTAAAACCGTATTTTGTGCTCGCCCATATATTATTAACGTGGTTGTGCGGCGAGCGGAATGCAGGCAAATTTAAACTATTAGCGTTAAATTTGCCGCCGTAAAAGTATAAAATCCCAAAAATCTAAATTTAAAGAACAAACGTCGCTAAATTTCACATTTTATGCGACAGGCAAATTTGATCTCGACGCTAACCGCACAAAGCCCTACTCTACCGCTTTTGCGTTATGCTGCAGGTATTTTACTATCAAATTTAGCTCCGTCTCCTCCAGCGCGACGTAGTTCGTATCGATCATCGACTGTAAATTTGCCGGCCACTGAGCCGCCGTAAAGCTGTTTGGCTCGTGCAATCGGTGGCACGCGGAGCAGGTCTCCTCGTACTTTTGCTGAGCCTGTTTATATAGCGCGTTTGCGTCGCTACCTAGCGCGTCTGCGGCGACTTCGTACGTACCCTCGACCTCATACCAAAGCTCGCCGTAGTCATCCTCGACCTCTTTTATTTTCTTAAAATTCGCCTCGCTTTCGGTATCAAAAACAGTGAAAATTTCGGCGTTTTTGACGCTTCGCTGTATCTGAGCCAGGTAGTTTGCCGAAACCGCGCCTTTTACCTTTATTTTGGCCTTTGCTCCGTCTTTGGAGACAACCTCAACCGGCGTTAAAACCTCGATCTTGCCGACTTTTTTACCGTCTAGCGATATGTCGGTCGTCTTTGTTAAAACCTCAGCGTTTAAGCTTATTGCCGCCGCACAGGCCGCGACCAAAACGAATTTAAAACTTTTCATCGCACCTGTCTCTTATACACATCTCCGAGCC
>CALBNA010000106.1 GCA_937896205.1 uncultured Campylobacter sp.
GGAAGGGAGCGACTTCGTAATTCAAGCCCCTTCCCCCTTAACAAGAAAATCAAGATATTAAAAATACAGTAAAAGAAACCAAAATGCAAAAATTACTAAACCTAGCCAAGCTTGCGGCTACAAAAGCAGGCGACGAGATAATAAAATTTTACGCCCACAAGGGCTTTGACGACGAGATTTTAGCGGCTCGCTCGACTTTACCCGAAAGCACACACAGCCAAAACCGCCGAGATTTCGAAGTAAATTTAAAAACCGATCATTCGCCCGTGACCTCGGCCGATCTCGCGGCAAACGCTGCGATATTTGAAACGCTAAAAAGCTCACAGATCCAAATTTGCTCGGAGGAAAAGATTTTAGGCGAGTCCGCGCGGACGTTTTGGCTCATCGATCCGCTAGACGGCACGAAGGATTTTATCGAAGGTAGCGGCGAGTTTTGCGTATGCATCGCGCTCATAGAGGACGGGCGCCCCGTTCTTGGCGTTATCTACGTGCCCGTTACCGGCGAAATTTATAGCGCGGCAAAGGGCGAGCCAACGCAAAAAGAGCTTTACGAAAACGGCTCATTTATACCGCAAACTCTAGCCGCAAAAGAGCGCGCGCCGCAAACGATAATTAGCGGCAAACGCGGCAAAAACGTAACGGCCGGCAAGCTCGCGACCGCCCTAAATTTGGACATCGCGCGGCTAAGCTCGGCGATCAAATACTGCCGCATCGCCGAAAACCTCGCGGGCGCTTACATGCGCTACTCGCCAAGCTCTATCTGGGACAACGCCGCGGGCGAGATGATCGCCGCAGGCGCAGGCGCAAAGATGATCGATCTAGCGACGCTCAAAGCGCCGATCTACGACGCAGCCTCGCTAAAAAATAACGAATTTATCGTCATCGCAAAGGATTTTCTAGCCCGCGAGGATGAAATTTTACGAGCGATAAAAGAGCTAAATTTATAAACCAAAAGGCGACTCGCCGCATTTCAAATTTAAACGGCTCAAGTAAATACATTATATAGCAACGCCGAATTTAAGACCTGCTAGACGAGAATCGATAAATTTCATTTAAAATTTAGCTAAAATCGTAGTCAAATTTCAAGACCTAAGTCGCCAAACGTTTAAAGGAAACAATTGTTAAAAATCATAAAATCAGTTCTTAGCGTCATTTTCCAGGCTAGAATTTTATTTATCCTTTTTTACTTTTGCGCCTTCGTTACTTTTGCGCCCATGGCGTCTATCTTGGGCGCGGAGATGAGCCAAATGACGCTTTCTGCGCTATTTAACCCGCTCACGATACTATCTTGCGCATTGCTTGCCGTTTATATCGGCTTTAGGGTCGCAGCATATAAAAATCACGGCATAGATTGCAAAATGGACGCCGTATTTTTCATCGCTTTGAGCTGGATATTTTTTATGCTGTTTTGCTTGGCGACGCTTCTTGCGACCATTTTATTTTTGGAGGATTTTAGAGGCTTGCCGTCGCGAGAATTTTGCTCGTTACTTTTGGTGATGGCGATTTTTGCGGCATGGCGCACGCTTAAGAGCTCGGAATACAAATTAAGCGTATTTTACGAGCGAAAAGCCGGCGCAAAAACAAGCATAGTCAAAATTTTAATTTATTCAGTCTTAGCGTTTGCGGCGATTGTCGCGGTATTTTTTTAGCGAAACGATTTTAGATTCTATAAATTTGGCGCTTTTAACTCATCACGCCAAATTTAGATTTGCCGTGCTTTATACTCGCCCGCTCGCAACAGCGCCACAAAAAGCTAAATTTGGGGTAATAATCGCCGAATTTGAGCTAAAAAGCAAATTTTGGTCAAAAGCCAAATCTAAATCCTCGTTAGCTCGCTTCTAGGGCTCGCCTGCAAATCAAGCCCTGCAAACTCGCCGCGCAGGTATTTTTCGCATCCGGCGCGCGCGATCATCGCGGCGTTATCGGAGCAAAACTCCAGCGGCGCACAGATGAGCTCGCAGCCGTGCTTCTCGCACAAGGCTTGCAGTCGGGAGCGCAAATTTAGGTTCGCGCTCGCTCCGCCCACGACGCCGAAACGCTCGAATTTACGCTGGGCAAAGATCTTTTCTAGCTTGTTTAAGATGTGTTTGCAAGCCGTATTTTCAAAGGCAAAGCAGATGTCGGCGACATCCTGCGCGCCGAGATTTCCGCTTGCGGCGAGCTTTTCGGTTTCGACGCGGACTTGATTTTTGAGCCCCGAGAAGCTATACGCCGTGCGCGCGTCGCCAAGTAGCGGCACGGTAAATTTAAACCTCTCGCGCCCACCCTGCGCCGCCTTTTCGACCGCTACGCCGCCAGGGTACCCCAGCCCCAGCATCTTTGCGACCTTGTCAAAACTCTCGCCGAAACTATCGTCCATCGTAGCCGCCAGCACGCTCACGGCCCCGTCCGCGCCGATATCTAGCACCATCGTGTGCCCGCCGCTAACGAGCAGCACGCCCGCAGGCAGCTGCACCTCCTGCGACAAAAACAGCGAATACACGTGCCCGGCGAGGTGATTTACCGCGATTAGCGGCACACGCAGCGACGAGGCGAGCGCCTTTGCCATCGCGACGCCACCAACTAGGCTCACGGAGAGCCCGGGCTCGTTCGTGACGGCAACGGCTTTTACGCGGGGTAGTTCTGCTTTGATCTGCTCCAAAATTTTAGGCAGCGCAGCCGTATGTAAGCGCGCGGCTAGCTCCGGCACCACTCCGCCAAACGCGCAGTGCTCGGCATCTTGCGAGATTTTTTTGTGAAATTTTAGCTCCAGCGTCTCAATGTCTAGTAGCGCTACCGAGCTATCGTCGCAGCTGCTTTCTATACCCAAAATCAGCCCGCCAGCACTGCTATTTCGTAAATTTTCGCTCATTTTGCAAATTTTCCTTTTTTAGCGCATTTTACCGCTTTTTGCTTTCGCGGCTATAAATTCGCCCCGCTTCCTAGCAAAGGCGGCAAAATACGCGTGCAAATCGCTCACCGTAGATTTGCAACGAAACCGAATTTGAATAATCTTGAATCCAAATTTGACGCACCGAGACCTGCGCCTTTAAGGTACTAAATTTGGTTTTGTTAAATTTGGTTTTGTACATTAGCTTTTTGCGCAAATCAACCTTTCTTGTTAAGGGGGAAGGGGCTTAAATTACGAAGTCGCTCCCTTCCCCCTTAACGATCCCCTATCCCCTACGACGTGAGAAGTGGCGACACTGCTTTGCTTGCGCAAAGCGTCGCGAGTTTTTAGCTCCAATTTTGACGTTTTCAAGGTGCGGGTTTCGGCAACTCAAATTTGAAAATTTGACTCCAAATTTGAACGTAAAGAGTCAAGGCGAAGTATCGCGAGATGATTTTAAATGTTTTGAAGTAAATTTCGTCCCAAGACTAGATATATAGTCTGTCGCAGGGCGAAATTTACGAAATCATTTAAAAGCGCTCGCGAGAGCTTCGTTTTACCAAATTTAAGCTAGATTTTCTCCAGCAATCATCCCAAACACTATACAATCGGTTATCGCAACCGTACCTAGTCTGCTCGCGCCGTGCGTGCCGCCTGTGATCTCGCCTGCAGCAAAGAGGCCTGGGATCGGCTTATTCGTCTTGCTTGAGATGACCTCGGCTTTGGCGTTGATCTTTAGGCCACCCATGGTGTGGTGAGGCTTCGGCGATAGGCGGATGACGTAGAAAGGCCCCGCTTCGTTGATCTCGCTTAGCGCGCTTTCTTGTTTGCCAAATTCGTCCTTTTTAGCTTTGACGCCTTCGTTATATTTTTTGACGCTCTCTTTTAGCGCGTCGGCAGGCACGCCGTATTTTTTAGCGATGTCATCGAGCGTAGCGCACTCGCCAACTATCTTGCCGCTACCCATGCCTTTTTGGATGATCTCTTCGCTTAGGTCTTTAAACGCCATTTTGGTGTCGGCGAAGGTTATCGGATATGCGCCCGGTTTTTCGCGTAAAATTTTAAACTCTGCGTCCGCGCGGGTTTTGCGGTCGGCTAGCTCGTTCATAAAGCGCTTGCCGGTACGGATATCGACTGCGATGCCGTATTTAAAGGTGCCTTGCTGAGTTAGGATCGGAGCGGTACCAAAGCCCTTTTCGTCCGGGCTCGCCCACGGACCAAACTGTATCCAGTCTACCTGCACCGGATATGCGCCGATCTCAAATGCTTTTAACAGCGCACCCGCAGTAGCTCCCGGGTGGTTGGTGCTATCGACGTCATCAGGGATGCGCGGGTCTTGGAGCTTTCTAAACGCCTTATCGCGGCAAAATCCGCCGGCTGCTAAAACGACGCCCTTGTTTGCTTTTAGCGTTTTTTTCGTGCCGCTCGTGTTTTCTAGATCGTCACTGTAAAGCTTATCGTCGAATCTATACTCTTCTCTGATCGTTACGCCCACGACGCGGCCGCTCTCATCTAACACGAAGTCGTCAAATTTAGCGCGGCGTCGAAGCTCGCAGCCTTTGTCTTTTAGCGCTTCGAATTTCTCAAGCATCGGCTGGATGTAGCCTGAGCCCGAGTCGTTTGTGGTTAGCAGCGAGCGAGCTACGGTGTGACCGCCGAAGTGCGCGCAGTGCTCTTTAAACTGAACGCCGTTTTCAAGAAGGAAGTTATACGCGTCCATACCGCGATCGACTAATGTCTCCAAAAGCTCGGTATGGTTGATACCAAGGCCGGCCTTTAGACAGTCGGCGATGAATAGCTCTTTGCTATCTTTGATGTTGGTTTTTGCTTGTACCGGGTTGTTTGCGACCGCCATGCCGCCGCCGTTGATTACGGAGTTACCGCCGATGCGACCCATTTTTTCAAGGATTAGTACCTTGCTGCCTTTTTGTGCTGCTTTTAAGCCCGCCGCAAGTCCCGCAAAGCCCGAGCCAATGATGATCACGTCCCACTCTTCGTCAAATTTGACGTCTTTTGCGTTTAACGCGCTTGCTTGCGCATTTACCGCGCCTAGCGCGAGCGCGCCCGCCATACCTAGCTTTAACAAATCGCGTCTTGACATTTGCTCTTGCATACATTCTCCTTTGGATGAAATATCATAACGGCATTATAATTATAATATCGTGAGTTTGCTGTGAGTTTTATTAAAAATTTGCTCTATCATAAATATCCCTAAATTTAGGGGATTTAATGTAAATTTGACGGAGAAGATATGAATTTATGAGATTTTATTTTTAAGATTTATCAAGATTTTTCTATTAAGATGTAATCTTTTATGTAATTTTATTTTCAGATCACAGAGTGTGATCAAATTTGACGAAATAGGATCGCGTTCAAATTTTGCTTTTTACGAAAAATCGTAAAATTTAAGCTAATTTCAATATTATTTTGGGTAAATTTCCATTTTTCGGTCCCGTAGCTCAGTTGGTAGAG
>CALBNA010000107.1 GCA_937896205.1 uncultured Campylobacter sp.
GGCAAGTGCGCGTAAAATTTTAGCCGCATACTCGGGCGTTCCCATAAAAACTATCTTCATTCTTTTCCTTTAAATTTAGCCGCATCACGGCGCGAGCGATCGCGCGGGCGCCTTTCGCACGCAAAATAAATTTTACGCAGATCGCGAAGTAAACCTGGTCCGCACTCGCTCGCGCGAAGTAAAATTTATACGCGTCACAAACCAAACCCCACGCAAAAGGCCGCATTATCGTCGTTTTTCGCGTTTATTTGACGGCGGCTTGATTTTCATATCCGCTTTGATCCTTCCAAGGCCAAAAAGCGCACGGATCTTCGAACCAATAAATCTTTGCAGACGGTTTCGCCCCCAGCTCATCTAGGCTAATCTTGCCGTCACGATTAGCATCGAGCCTCTTAAATTCCGAGCCTGAGCGCAGATTTAGCTCTGCTCTCAGCCCAGACGGCACCTCGCTCGCCATCCACTCCCGCAAGCTCAGCGCGCCGTCGTGATCCTTGTCGTTAAAGTCCATAAAATAAGGCACCGGATCGGCGGGATCGCAACCGTATGCGCCGAAGCATAAAAATACTAGAATAAAAATTTTATTCATTTCGCCTTCTTAAATTTTATCTTTTTGCGACGTTTGCGAGCGGTAAACATAAAATTTACCCACATATTCGGACGCGCTTAAGACCTGCGTTCGCAAAAGCCCTCTGCGGCGCGGCTTTAGCACAACCTACAGCTCCTTTTTAAGCAGCTCAAGCAGGCTAAATTTTAGCTCGTTTATATTTTGTCCCGTCGCCGAGGAGATCGGCATCACGAAAAACGGCTTAGCGGCGTCAAACTCATAAATATCTTGTTTAAATTTCATCTCGCCAGCCGTGCCCGCAAGTCCCAAATGCGACAAAAAAGCGTCAAATTTTTCCTGCAAATTTTCGGCCGCGTCCGCGCGAGTTAGAGCGATCGCGTAGTCTCTTTTTGCAAGCTCGCCTGAAAATTTCGCCGTCTCGGCCCGCAGCGCGTCAAACTGCTCCTCAAGGCTGCGGTAGTTCGCAAGATCTAGCATAAAAAGCAAAATTTTCGTGCGCTCGACGTGTTTTAAAAACTGCACGCCAAGTCCGCGCCCTTCGCTTGCGCCCTCGATGATGCCCGGGATATCGGCCATGACAAAACCGCTGTATTCGTCCACCTCAACGAGACCGAGCTTTGGCGTGAGCGTGGTAAACTCGTAGTTTGCGATCTGGGGTTTGGCGTTTGAGACGGTCGAGATTAGCGTGCTTTTACCGACGTTTGGAAAGCCCACAAGCCCTACGTCGGCGATGAGTTTAAGCTCCAACCGCACCTCGCGCGTTTCGCCCTCTAGACCTTTTTGCGCGTATTCCGGGGCTTGGTTGATCGAGCTTTTAAAATGCACGTTGCCAAGTCCGCCCTTGCCGCCTTTTAAAAATAGCTCGCGCTGTCCCTGGTTAGTTAGGTCACAGAGTAGCTCGCCCGTCTCGGCGTCCAGCACCGCAGTGCCGGGAGGCACGATGAGCTCGAGATGCTCGCCTCTTTTGCCGTGCATCCTGCGCCCCGTGCCCGCCTCGCCGTTTTGCGCGCGCATGGCCTTTTTGCCCTTATATGCCGCTAGCGTGTGGGTGTTGTTGTCGGCGACGAAATATACATCCCCGCCGTCGCCGCCGTCGCCGCCGTCCGGTCCGCCTAAAATCACGTGCTTTTCGCGGCGAAAGCTCACTGAGCCAGCCCCGCCGTGACCCGAGCTTAGGGTTAAATCTGTCTCTTATACACATCTCCGAGCCC
>CALBNA010000108.1 GCA_937896205.1 uncultured Campylobacter sp.
AAATTTGACTCACAAATTTGCAGAAATCTCCGCATGTCGCGAATTTTACTTCGCTAAACTTTTGTTGTACGCATTCTGGCTAAAATTTAGAAAATACAAAAGCACGCCAAATTTAAGGGATAAAATGAACTCTTTTAATGTCTTTTTCTCTGGTTTTTCACTCGGACTCTCACTGATCCTTGCTATCGGAGCGCAAAACGCCTTCGTGCTAAAACAAGGCATCAAAAAACAGCATATTTTCCTAGTTTGCGCTATCTGCGCGCTTAGCGACGCCGCACTGATTTTTGCGGGCGTGTCGGGGTTTGGCTACGTGGTAGAGCGCTATCCCGTCATCAAAACCGCCGCACTTTGGGGCGGATTTGTATTTTTGAGTATTTACGGGCTGCGTAGCCTTTATAGCGCGTTTAGCGCCTCGCATACGCTTTTAGCGGGCGGCAAGGAGGCGCACGGAGCGGCTAAAATAGCACTTCTCACGCTAGCTTTTACGTGGCTAAATCCGCACGTTTATCTTGACACGGTTGTGCTACTTGGCTCGGTTTCTACGAAATTTGGCGAGCGCGCCGGGCTCTTTGGCGCGGGCGCGATGTGCGCGTCGTTTGCGTTTTTCTTTTCGCTCGGATACGGGGCGAGATTTTTAGCGCCGCTGTTTCAAAAGCCCGCCGCATGGAAAATTTTGGAGTTTTTCGTCGGCGTCACGATGATGGCGCTTGGCGCGATGCTGGTGATCGGCTAGTGAGGGCGTCTAAATTTGACGACCAAATTTATGTAGTTTTGTTGCGCTGTTTTTATACCCCGTTGGCTAAACTTTGCTAAAATTTAAGTAAATTTGCAAGAAAAGAAAAAAATGAACGACCAAATTTACCTCATCGGCGACGTCCACGGCTGTTATAAAACCCTTTGTGCACTGATAGATCGCTTGCCGCGCGGCGCCGATTCTAAAATTTGCTTCGTGGGCGATCTGATAGACCGCGGCGAGGGGAGTTTTGAGGTCGTGCAGTTAGCGATGCAGCGCGGCTACGCGGCTGTGATGGGCAATCACGAATACCGTCTTTTGCAACACAAAGACGCATTTTTACGCGGCGAAATGCCTAGCGATCTGCGATGGTTTTATCTAAACGGCGGCGCTCAGACTTTTGCATCCTACGCCAAAGCCAGCCGCACCCAGAAGCTAGCGCATTTAGAGTTTTTATCAAATTTACCGCTTTACTTGGAGTTTGCCGAGTTTAAAAACGCACAAGGCAGGCGGCTCGTCGCGTCGCATTCGGCGATTGGGCGGATGTGGGCGCTACGCAACTCGCACGGCGATAGCGCGGCGGAGTTCAGGCGGCATGTACTTTGCGGCAGAGGCGATTTTAGCCAAAATGAAGGCGTCTTTAATGTCTACGGCCATACGCCGATTGGGGAGCCTGATATCAGAGAATTTAGCGCAAATATCGACACTGGCTGCGTTTATAAGCACGGCTTTGGCCATCTTTGCGCGCTTGAGTTTCCGAGCATGCGAGTCTTTATGCAAGAAAATATCGAGGAGAGCGGGTGATTTTAGTTAAATTTTGAGGCTAAATTTGACTAAAATTTGAAATTTACGCACCGAGACCTGTACCGCGAAAATGCTAAATTTGGGTTGATTAAATTTGACGCCATGTGTTAAAAACCATCTAAACAAAAAAGATTGTTTGAGGTCGTTTTGCTTCTTTGTTAAGGGGGAAGGACTTGAATTACGCTCTGCTAGCAGTTGCGAGGCAAAGCCGAAGCAAAAGAGCCCCTTTTTCTTTTTTTT
>CALBNA010000109.1 GCA_937896205.1 uncultured Campylobacter sp.
ATCAAATTTAGCCTCTCATCAAGTTGTCGGTTAGTCGTCAAAATTTGCTCGTATCTACCGCAACCATCGACCATAGCTCGCTTTTGCAAAAGCGCTGTCAAATTTATGCTCATATCCACTAGCCCCACACCCATGGGTAGTGCGAATGGAAATATCTCGTTTCGTCCCGCCGAAATAATCACGCCCTGCCCTCTTGCGCGCTAAATTTGAGCTCAAATTTCATAGCCTAACCTCGATACCGTTTTGTCTGAGGTATGTTTTAAGCGCCCTAATCTCGATCTCTCTAAAGTGAAAGATAGAGGCTGCCAAGCACGCGTCCGCGCCAGCTAAAAATGCGTCCTTAAAGTGCTCCATATTGCCCGCACCGCCGCTTGCGATGACGGGGATATCAAGCGCGCTGAAAATCCGCGTCAAATTTAACTCAAAGCCGTTTTTAACGCCGTCGCAGTCCATCGATGTGAGTAAAATTTCACCCGCACCGCGCTCCTGCGCCTCTTTCGCCCACGCTAGAGCGTCCTTGCCCGTATCTAGCCTGCCGCCGTTTATAAAAACGCTATAACTCTCGCCCGTCCTCTTTGCATCGATTGCGACCACGACGCACTGCGAGCCGAATTTATTCGCCGCTTCGTCTATCAAATTTGGATTTTTTATCGCGGCGGAGTTGAGACTGATCTTGTCGCATCCGACGTTTAGCAGACGCGAGATATCGTCGATCGTACGGATACCGCCGCCTACTGTTAGCGGGATAAAAAGCTCGCGTGCGACTCGTTCCACGACGTCCACGATCGTATCGCGCTCAAGGTGCGACGCCGTGATATCGAGGAAGCACAGCTCGTCCGCACCCTCCTCGTTGTAGCGTTTGGCTATCTCGACCGGATCGCCCGCGTCCACGAGACCTACGAAATTTACGCCCTTTACCACGCGTCCGTCTTTGACGTCTAGGCACGGGATTATGCGTTTTGCAAAATGATTCATCGCTCTTCTTTAGCTAAAATTTGGCTTTATTTTAGCTAAATTTGACTTATCTAATCATTACATAAGATATTTTTGGGTAAAATCGGCGAAATTTAGGAAAAAAATGGAAAATATTAAAGCAAAAAAATGCTTCGGACAAAATTTTTTACACGACGAAGCGACGCTAAACAAAATCATCCAAGCGATTCCCAAAGATACGCAAAATATCGTTGAAATTGGGCCTGGCTTAGGTGATTTGACATTTAGAATTTTGCGGATTTGCGGCGTAACTAGCTATGAGATAGATACCGAGCTTTTTGCGTTGCTACAGAAAAAATTCGCAAACGAAATTCAAAACGGACGATTGAAACTTTTTTGCAAAGACGCGCTGGATCAGTGGAGCGAAGACGGCTTAAACGATGAGCCGTATTTTTTAGCGGCAAACCTGCCCTACTACGTTGCTACGAAGATGATCCTAAATGCGGTCGAGGACGAGAAATGTCGCGGCCTGGTCGTGATGATACAAAAAGAAGTCGCGCTCAAATTTAGCGCGAAAAGCGGCGATAGAGATTTTAGCTCTTTGGCGATTTTAGCCTCGCTTCAAGGTAGCTGCGAGCTACTTTTTGACGTGGATGCGAGCTGCTTTAACCCACCGCCGAAGGTGACTTCCTCGGTTATAAAACTGCAAAAAAGTAAAAATTTAATAGGCGAAACGGGCGTATTTAAGAGTAAATTTGAATACGAAAAATTTAAAACTTACCTCAAAATCGCCTTTAGCGCGCCTAGAAAAACGCTGATGAAAAATTTGAGTTCAAGCTACGAGAAGTCTGAACTCGAGCAAATTTTCAGCATGCTAAATTTGAGCGCAAACATCCGTCCGCATGAGCTAAATGTCGATCTTTATCTAGAAATATTTAAAAATTTAAAGGAATGAAATGCCCGCTGATTTAAACGATTATTTCAATAAAAAAAAGCCAGGTAATGACAACAGAGGCCCAGGTCAAAATAGCGACAAAGAGCCGCCCTTCAAAAAGGACTTTAAAATGCCAAATTTACCAAGTGGCTTTGGTAAATTTGGAGCACTTGCCTACATTGTAATTGCG
>CALBNA010000110.1 GCA_937896205.1 uncultured Campylobacter sp.
CGAGATCTAGTACGGTCTCGTGGGCTCGGAGATGTGTATAAGAGACAGCCTCTATCAGGCTCTCTTTAGTAACCGCCGCAAGTGCCGGATGCAAGCTCTTATACTCGTCAAAGTTATCCAAAATAGCCTTTACGACCGCAGCCACCGCAGTATCGCTCATGCTCTTATCCGTGACTAGGACGGCTTTAACGCCGATGCTGTTTACGTCGTGATCCACGCCCTCATAAGTGCCTTTTGGTATCGTGCCTTTGGCAAAGTACGGCATCGCAGCCAGCATCTTATCGACTTGCTCGCCCTCGATGTTTACGATATCGATAGGTAGCGAGTTTGCCGCGTCAGTGATGTTAGCCGTCGGATGGCCGACCATGTAAAAGTAGCCGTCGATTTTCTTATCTTTTAGCGCGTGCGGGCACTCGCCTGCTGTGAGTACGCCGTGATGTTTTAGCTTTTTCTCGTCAAAGCCAAACGCTTTAAACACGCCAAGTGCGGTCATTTCGTTACCGCTACCCGGATTACCGACGTTGATCGCTTTGCCATCTAGGTCGTTTATAGAGCCGATACCGCTTGATTTTGAGACGACGAACGCGAGAAGCTCAGGGTAGATCGAGACGACGGCGCGCAAATTTTGATCGCCGTTGCCTTCAAATTTGCCTACGCCGTTAAATTTATCATAAACCACGTCGCTTTGGACGAAACCGAAATTTAGCTCTTTTTTTAGCACGTTATTTACGTTGTAGACCGAGCCGCCGGTTGATTGCACCGAGCATTTCATTTGCGGATCTTTATTTACGAGGCGACATATCGCTCCGCCCACCGGATAATACGTACCCGTCATCGCTCCCGTACCGATAGATACGAACTCCTTTGCGCCCAGCGCAGACGCGAAAAGCAAGCCGGCTAATGCCAAAGATGTAGTTTTCATTTAACTTCCTTTCAAAGAATTTTTCTGATTTTACTCTCAAAATCCGCATTTTGCGTATAAATTTCACTCTTTTTGCGAGCTTTTTCAAAAATTTGCGACTATTTTACACACTTTAGCCTTAGAAAAATATTTCTTAAGGTAAAATTTATATATTTTTTACAAGCGAAGCGAAAATCATATTTTTTGCATGGAGATATCTCTAAATTTTACGCACCGAGACCTGCACCTTTAAGA
>CALBNA010000111.1 GCA_937896205.1 uncultured Campylobacter sp.
CAAAGAGATGCTTGGCGAACTGGAAAAAGAAGGACTAACTAAGGGCGAAATTTTAAAAGAATTCGCCTCCGCCGAGCTTGAAAACCTGCACGCAGTTAATCCGCTAAACGGCAGAAAATCGCTATTTATCCTAGGCGATCACGTCACTATGGACGGCGGTACGGGTCTAGTTCACACTGCTCCGGGTCATGGCGAGGACGACTACCACGTGAGCCTAAAATACGGCATCGAAGTCATCATGCCCGTCGATGAAGGCGGCCTATACGACGAAACGCTAAAGGCCAAAAAGTTATTTCCAGACGGCGTAGCGGACGAACTAATCGGCATGCATATCTTTAAAGCCAACGAGAAAATTTTAGAGCTTCTAGGCTCAAATTTGCTAAAAGTTAGTAAATTCGTCCACTCGTATCCGTTTTGCTGGAGAACGCACAAGCCGGTCATCTACCGCGCTACGAAGCAGTGGTTTATCGCTATGGATGAGCCAAAAATCGAGGGCAAAACGCTACGAGAAGTCGCGCTAAAAGAGCTTGAAAACGTCAAATTTTACCCGGCAAGCGGTGTAAAAAGGATAGGCTCGATGATAGAAAATCGTCCCGACTGGTGCATCTCGCGCCAACGCGACTGGGGCGTGCCGATAGCGTTTTTTAGGCATAAGGATACCAAAGAGCCGATATTTGACGATGAAATTTTAGATAACGTGGCAGCGATATTTGAACAAAAAGGCGCTGACGCGTGGTGGGATAGCGAGATAAAAGATCTCTTGCCGGCAAACTGCAAATTTGAGCCGCAAAATTTAGAAAAAGTTATGGACATCCTAGATGTCTGGTTTGACAGCGGCTCGACGTGGGCTGCAGTGCTAAAAAGCGGCGACTACGATGCAGGCAGCTATCCTGCGGATATGTATCTAGAGGGTAGCGATCAGCACAGAGGCTGGTTCCAAAGCTCGCTACTGCTAAGCTGCGCCGCACAAGGACGAGCGCCGTATAGAAGCGTGCTCACGCATGGATTTACCGTCGACGAAAACGGTCAAAAGATGAGTAAGAGCAAAGGCAACGTCGTAGCTCCGGCGGACGTCGCTAAAACCTACGGCGTGGAAATTTTGCGCCTTTGGGTTGCGCTTAGCGACTACTCCAGCGACCTAAAAATCAGCGAAAATATCCTAAAACAAGTAAGCGAGCAGTACCGAAAAATACGCAATACGATAAGATTTCTACTAGCCAACGTAAACGATCTAGAAGATATCGAAACGTCAAATTTCAACATCCTAGACCGCTGGATACTAAGCCGCGCGAAAAAGGCATTCGATGAGGCCGAAGCGGCGTTTAGAAATTACGATTTTTCAAAGGGCTTTAGCCTGCTGATGAACTTCCTAAGTGCGGATTTAAGCGGCATATACCTTGATATCTGCAAAGACCGCCTATACTGCGACGCCAAAGACAGCGATACGCGCCGCTCGGCTCAAAGCGCCATGGCGCTAATCACTAGAGCGCTACTGCCTCTCATCGCTCCGACGCTAACCTACACCGTGGACGAGGCGATGGACTATGCGCCTAAGATCATCAAAAACGGCGCGGCGGACGCATTTGATCTAGAGTACGCGCCGCTAGAGTTTGAGTTCAACGTAGACGACGAGCTGCTAGTCGCCAGCCGAGAGAAGTTTTTCGAGCTAATCGACGTACTCAAAAAAGACAAAAAGATAAAATCAACCCTCGAGCTAGTGCTGCAAACCAGCTCAAATTTGATCCTAAGCGAAGACATAAACGAGATTAGCGACTGGTATATGGTTAGCGACGTCCAGAGCCTAGACGGCAGCGACAGCCTAGCCGAATTTGACGTCGGAAACGATAAATTTAAACTCGCTTTATCGACGCGACACAAATGCCCGAGATGTTGGAAATTTACCGCTAAGCACGACGGCGAAACCTGCCCGAGATGCGAAAAGGTACTAAAAAATGTCTGAGCCTATCTCCGCTTGGCTCGTCGCGGCGACCATCGCGGCCATCCTCGCGGTCACAGCCGCGGGTATCGTAGCGGTAAATAAATTTAAGGATAAAAAATGATAACTTTAAAGCAAGCTCTAAAGCTAAGCGCCGACGAAATAGCCGAGCTTAGAAACGAGCTGGAAAAGAAAATTTTCGCAGATAGAGAGCTTGGCGCCTATGTCGAGCAGTTGGCAAATTTGCCGCTTGATAAACTGGGTGCGGGCGTACCGATCGCTATAAAAGACAACATCCAGGTAAAAGGCTGGAGCGTAACGAGCGCGTCTAAAATTTTACAAGGCTACATCGCGCCTTATAACGCGACGGTTATAGAAAAGCTGCTAGCGGCGGGCTTAGCGCCTTTTGGCCGTACGAATATGGACGAATTCGCCATGGGTAATACGACCGAAAACAGCTACTACGGCAAAACGCTAAATCCGCTAAACCGCGAAAGAGTCGCAGGCGGTAGCTCGGGCGGCTCTGCTGCCGCAGTGAGTGCTGGGCTAGCGGTGGCTGCTTTAGGAAGCGATACAGGCGGCTCAATACGCCAGCCTGCTGCATTTTGTGGCTGCGTGGGACTAAAGCCGACCTACGGACGCGTGAGCCGCTACGGCCTGGGCTCATACTCTAGTTCGCTAGATCAGATCGGACCGATAACGCAAAACGTCGAGGACGCCGCGATCTTGTACGACATCATCGCAGGACACGACGACAAAGACAGCACGAGCGCGGATATCAAATTTGAGAGCGTAGCAGATAAGCTAAACCTGTCTCTTATACACATC
>CALBNA010000112.1 GCA_937896205.1 uncultured Campylobacter sp.
GCTCGGGCGTTTGCGGCGTCAAATTTAGCTTTTGATCTCATCGTCAAAAAGCTCATGGACGTCCAGCCAAAAGCTTTCGGGCATAAAAATCGGCGAGTCCAAAATCTCAAGTAGGCCGCCCCTAAAAGATAAAAACTCCGCGACTCTTTGGAGTCTGTCAACGGTTTTTATACTCATGTCCGCTAGCCGCAGCACCTTTACGAGCTGCATTTTATCAGCCGTCCACTCGGCAAATGCCAAAAACCGCGAATCGTCCGAAAACGTAAAACACGCCGTAGCCTGCTCGCTAAGTAAAATTTGCTCAATCTCGCCGCTTTGGCTAAATTTTACGTTTTCGCTCTCGCTTTCTTCGCGCTTCAAATTTAAACCTTGTGCCTCAGCTCTCGCGTAAAGCCGTAGTTCGCCCAAACTCGGCGCGCCCATGGCTATCTCATGACCTTCAAATTCCGCGCTAAATTTACCGTCCGCGCTACACTCTTTCGCACTGTAACTCCAAGCAGAACCCATTTATTTCCTTTTAAATTTATTTAGTTTAAATTTATCCGCGCGTTTGCCTACGCCGCCGCATAAAATCTCACAGTTCAAAATCAAAGCAGTAAAACTTATCCACCTCGCTCCAAAGCTCCTCTAGCGAGCGTCCGTCTATCTGCGACGCGGCGTAGAGTTCTCGTAGCGTGGCGAAATATCGCTCGCCGCTCGCGTTTGCGCTAGATTCGTCCGCGCACCTTTGAAACGAGTAGCGATCCGCATAAGCGATAATCATGTATTCCTCGCCTCGCAGGCGAAAGCCAAGCTCGGGCTCGCCGCCCTCAAGGACGCAATTTAGCAGCATTTGCTCTATGGTTTCAAATGAATATTTAGGTATCTGGCTTCTTTTTAAATTTATTTTGCCGCGTTTTAAAGAGTGGAAAGTGCGTCAAATTTGCCGCGTTTTTGGAAGTAAATTTTAAAAATTAGCTCAAATTTAAGCAGCGAATTTGAGCTAAAATTTGCGGCAAAATCACCGCATCTCAAGGCGCATGAGGTGCATATCCTCGCCGCCCGTGACCTCGAGCTCCTGCGAGCCGCAAGCCGGACAGGTGAAGTCGTTTTCGCTAAGCTCGCCGATAAAACCGCAGCTTTTGCACTCCACGGCGACGTTTTGCAAGGCGATTGCAAGCTCAGCATTTTCGCAGATCGTGCCGGTTTTATAAACCTCAAATGCGCTTTCTAGATAGTGAGGCTCGACGCCGCTTAGCCGCCCGATACGCACCTCAAGGTGCACAACCTCTTTCGCGCTGTTTGCGGCGGCGTTTTTCTCGCAGAGCGCGACTAGGCTTTGCACTATGCTTAGTTCGTGCATCGGATTTCCTTGATTGCGGACGGAGCGGATTTTATTTGCACGGACGCGCTTAAGACGTAAATTTGATAAATTTTGCGAGCCGATCCCAGCGCCGCGCAAGCCCAAAAAGCTAGCACATTTAAATTTGATCTATCCATCACCGCGCCTAGCATATCCTGGGCAAAAGCTCACCCTTCGGCGCTTCTAAAAAGCGCTTCGAGCCGTATGCGTTTTGTAAGATGACGCGGCCGTTTGTAGCGCCTAAAATCTCGCCGATCGAGGCTGCGTTAGCGTCAAATTTGCGCAAAATCTCAAGCGCGCGAGCTTCGTCTTTTTCATCGACGGCTAGCACAAAGGTACCCTCGTTGGCTAGCTCGTAGGGCTCAAAGCCAAACAGCTCGCAAACGCCCGTTACTTCGTCGCTAACCTTGATATCCTCCTCGCGCACGAGGATGTCTAGGCCGCTAAATTTCGCCCATTCGTTTAGCACCGCCGAGAGTCCGCCGCGCGTCGCGTCGCGCATACAAAGAGGCTTTACGCCGCCTTCTATTAGTGCCTTTACCGCGCCTACTAGCGCCTTGCAGTCGCTTTTTAGCTCGCTTTGCAGATCGAGCTCCTCGCGGCTAGCCAGCACCACCGCGCCGTGCCTACCCACGTCGCCCGAGATCAGGATCTTTGCGCCCGCGCGCAGGCTTTTTAGCTCCACGCCCTCGCAGATGATCTTGCCGATACCGCTCGTGTTGATAAAAATTTTATCGCATTTGCCGCGCGGCACGACCTTTGTATCGCCGCAAACGATATGAACGCCGCAGCTTTGCGCGGTGCTAGCCATCGAGTCCAGGATGCGTCGCAGCTCGCTTAGGCTAAGCCCCTCTTCGATGATGAGCGCGCAGCTTAAAAACAGCGGTTTCGCGCCCACCATCGCAAGGTCGTTGACGGTGCCGCAAACGGCGATCTTGCCGATATCGCCGCCGTTAAAAAATAGAGGCGTAACGACGAAACTATCGGTGCTGAAAGCTAGCTCGCCGCCGAAACTCGCAGAATTCAAAGCAGAACTCGGCGCCGTGCGGTCAAAATCCACCCCGGCGTCTAAATTTAGTATCGCGCTATCGTTGTTGGCGCGCAAAATTTCATTATCAAACGCCGCAAATATCGTCTCGTTGATGAGCCTATTCATCTCCTCGCCGCCGCCGCCGTGGCTTAAAAGTATAGTTTCGTTCAAATTTTTCCTTTTCACTCGGTTTCAAAATTTAAAGCCCGTATTTCACAGTCGAACGAGCCGTGCTACTGCGGTGTCG
>CALBNA010000113.1 GCA_937896205.1 uncultured Campylobacter sp.
AACGCAACGCGTGGTAATGCCGCGAAAGCGGGATTTTTCCTTTAAATTTGAAGATCGAATTTTAATTTTTATTCTTTTTTTCTGCAGCCGCAGCCTCGGTATCTGCTAGCGAGGTGATTTCGTATTTTTGATCGATGTAGCCCATTTCTAGTAGTTTATTAAAAATTTTAGCCGTGAGAGGTCCGGCAGCCAGACCGCCGTGTCCGCCGTGCTCGATGATAACGGTAACGGCATATCTAGGCTCCTCGTACGGTCCATAAGTCGTGACCCACGCATGCGAGCGGCGCAGATACTCCATGTCCTCTTCTTTCATACGCTTTTTTTCGGCCTGCGAGATACCCACGACCTGCGCGGTACCCGTTTTTGCCGCTAGCGTGAGTTTTGCCTCTTTAAAATATTTATGCGCGGTACCTTTTTTATGATTTACGACCTCATACATCGCCTTTTGGACATACGGCAACTGCTTTTTCTCAAACGGCGTGAGGATATCATCGGTAGGCTCAAATTTAACCTCCTCGCCGTTTACGCTACGTAAAAAATGCGGGACGATATTTTTCCCCGTCGCCAGGATACCCGTATAGCGCACCACCTGCATCGGCGTCACGAGGAAGTTGCCCTGTCCGATCGAGGTGATCAGCGTCTCGCCCTGATACCACGGCTGAGCGTATTTTTGCATCTTCCACTCGCGTCCTGGCACGATACCGACAAATTCGTTAGGCAGATCCACCCCACTTTTTTGCCCAAAACCTAGCCGCTCTAAAACCGGGGTTATAGCGTCGATACCGACCTTTAAGCTGCCTTTATAAAAATAATCGTCGCAGCTCTCGCGGATGGCCGAGTTCATATCCATAAAACCGTGTCCGTAGACGTTCCAGCAACGGAAATTTCGCCCTCCAAGCTCAAACGAGCCCGAGCAAAAATACCCATCGGAGCGGTTCATCTTACCGGTATCCAAAAACGCCATCGCCACGCCCATTTTTATAACCGAACCCGGCGGATAAAGGCCGTTTACGAGCTTGTTTGTGAATGGATGATCGATACTTTTAACAAGCTCGTCCCATTTAGCCTGCGATAACCCCGTAACAAACGGATTTAAATCATACTCTGGAAAGCTGCCCGCAGCCAGTATCGAGCCGTCTCTCACGTCCATCACGATGATGACGCCCGCGTTATCGCCGAAAATTTCCTCGATGTATTTTTGCATCTCAAGGTCGATCGTAAGCGATATATCCGAGCTTTGCGGGTAGCTCACTGATATCTCCTCGACCTCCTGATTTAGCGCGTTTACTTTTATCTTTCGCACGCCCTCTTGACCCTGCAAGACGGAGTTATAAAAGCGCTCCGTGCCGCTTCTGCCCGTGTGATTGGTTAGCTTTGCGACGGGGTCGGATTCGACGTCTTGCTGGTTTGCCCGGCCGACGTAGCCGATGATGTGCGAAGCTAGGTTATTGTAGGGATAGTGGCGCTTGGATGCCGGTTTGACCTCCAAATTTTCTCGCAGCGATAGTTCGGCGATGCGCGGTATCATCTTATCGTAGTCCATAAAATCGATAATCTGAATGAAATCTTGGTTATAAGGCGAGTCGGCCTTGATGTATTCGCGCTTTAGCTTCGTGACGTTTAGATCCTCGAATAAATTTTGCAAATTTGCAAGCTCAGCGTCTAAAATCTCCGCCCTCTTGCCGCTCAGGTGCGGCTTTAACGCGACGGAAAAACCGAGGCGATTTACCGCCATCGGACGGCCTTTGGCGTCTAAAATCAGCCCCCTGACGGGAGCTAGATACTGCGTTTTTACAGCATTTTGCTCGGCGATCTCCTCGTAAAAGTCGTTTGATTTGACGCTAAGATAATAAACGCGCACCAGCAAAAGCACCCAGACGCTAAATATAATGCCAAAGACTATGCGCATCCTCATAAGCGTCCCCTAAACAAAACTACCGCCAAAACAGACTCCACGCCGATGTAGATTAGGTACTCGTAGTCAAATTTTAACATAGGCAAATTTGCCGCGTATGAGATAAAAGAGCTGGTCGCGCAGGTCCAAACGTAGCCGCTAGCGACGAATCCCGCCGCCAAAAGCTCTCTTGATTTTAGCGTAACGATGAGCCAATCGGACATAAAATGATAAAAAAGCATAAACGCGATCACCGCTGAAAACAGCGCAAACCCGTGCGCCTGCTCGGCAAAAGTAAGGTAAAATAGACAAAAATACCACTCCTTGCCAAACTCTTTGAGAGTCTTTTGTTTCTGCAAGGTTAGCATGATCATGTAGGTAAAAAATATCCCGATAAGAGGCGGCAGATACGCAAATACGGTCGTTATGCTCTGATAAAAAATGAGAAAAGCAACCCAAGCAAGCTGCTTTAAAAATCGCTTCTCTGCGCCCAATCTTCGCATTGCCGCACTCGTTTGCATTGTTATATGTTTTTAGCTAAATTTATAAATTTGGCTTTGGCGGCGCTTAAATTTGTAAATTTAGTTAGAAAATTTGATGGTAAAAATGCCAAAATTTGCCTGTGGCTTTTTGATTTCATTACAGCCCCAGCGCGTTTAGATATATAAGCTCGTTTGCCTTTTCTACGCCTATTTTTTTAAGCGCCGAAACGAAATGCGCGCCCGGATAGACCTTTAAAACCGCGCTTTTTTGGCTTTGATTTAGCTTGTCTGATTTTGTGAGGAAATTTAAAATCTTTTGGTCGGGGCGCAAGAAGCTTTGCAAATAGTCGTTTACGTCCCTATCTATTTGCATATCAAATTGGCGCGAGTCGATGAGGTGCACGAAAAGCTTGATGTTGGCTCTAAATTTTAGGTACTCGTCGAGGTTTTTTCTCCACTGCGCATGCATACTTTTGGCAACTTTGGCGTATCCAAAGCCAGGCAGATCGACGAAAGTCAAATTTGCCCTCTCCTCGCTTGGCTCGCCTTGCTCGTTTTTGACGCCACGCGCATACTCGACCTCGAAAAAATTTATGAGGCGCGTTTTGCCTGGCGTCGAGCTGCTCTTGGCCAGGCCTTTTTGATTTACGAGAGCGTTTATGAGGCTGCTTTTGCCCACGTTTGAGCGCCCCAGAAACGCCACTTCGCTAGAGTTTGCAGGCGGAGCTAGCGAGATGTCGGGCGCTGAAACTAGAAATTTTGCGTTTAAAACGCGGATCACTTTTTGTCCTCAACCTGGAATATAAATTTGACCGGCTCTTTTTTGCCGCTGTTTACGTTGTACGTGCCGCTGTTTTGATTGACCGTGATCTTTTCGCCATAGACTTTTTTATCAGTCTCTATCTCGTGCAAAAAGCCGTTGCCGTTTATCGTATATAAATTTGGCGCAGGTTCGTAAATAAGCTCGCTACCGCTACCGTCGTATGTTTTATTTTTGATAAATACTCTAAATTTGGCGTTGCCGGAAGCGACGTATTTTAGCGGATTTCGCTTTTTGTCGAAATATATCACTACCAAATTTGCAGTGAGCGTATCCTTGCCTTTTTTAATATTTACATTGCCTTTAAATTCGCTTATTTGTTTGCCTTCGTCAGCATAAAACTCGTCCGCTGTGATCTCCACCTGCTCTGCTAAAAGCGGTAAAGCGCTAAGCGCCAAAACTAAAGCCACTTTTTTAAAACCAAAATTTATCATTTTCCGTCCTATCTTTTTCTATCTTGCTCTATCAAAGCAAAGGCCTTTTTGATATAAGCTTTTTTTAACTCAAAGTCATAAACCAGGGCTTTGCCGACTATTTTATCTTCGTTCTTCGTTAGCGTAAAAGGCGTTTGCGTAGTAGCTACTTTAGTGGCAGTACTATAAATGACCTCTTCTGATAAAAAGGTCAAATTTTCATTATTTGCATAGCGCGCGTTACCCTTAAGTATAATTCGACCGCCGTTATAAAACGCTTTATCGGAGCTCACGTTATGCTCTTTGTTATCTTTAAAAATTTCCGCTCTAAATTTTATAAATTCGTCAAATTCGGAGTATCTATTCCACGTATCGGCTTCATATCTGGCATTTACTACAGTAGCATTCATCTCGTAGTCTGTGACTGCGTTCATCTGCATGTTTGTAGTCACTTCGCCGCCCTTTAAGAGCTCGCTATAGTAAGGCTCCTCAATCGCCAAATAAACCATCGCCACGCTAAAAACGCTGACGACTAGGTAAAAAATCCTTATAACCAACGCTTAGCCCACTCTTGCATTAAGCCCTCGCTGCGGATAAGTATCTCTATCATCTCGCGCACCGCACCGTTGCCGCCTTTGTAGTCTAGTTTCGTTCTTACTTCAAGCTCTTTGATCGCATTTTTTGGCTTAAAGCTCCATCCGACGCTTTTTAGTAGCTTGTAGTCGTTGTAATCATCGCCTATAGCCGCAGCGTTTTCAAACTCCAGCCCTTCAAATTCTAGTATCTTTTTTGCGACTTCAAGCTTATCGCTAACGCCTTGATAGACATGCGTTATCTTTAGATCCTGCGCCCTTTTTTCGACGATAGGCGAGCTTCTGCCAGTGATGATCGCGACTTTTTTACCGAGCTTTAGCCAGCTCTCGATAGCGTATCCATCCTTAACGTCAAAAAATTTAAGCTCGTCGCCGCTTGGGCTATAAACGATCTTGCCGTCGGTTAGACAGCCGTCGACGTCTAAAAATATAATCTCTATCATAGCACGCCTTTCGTGCTAGGTACGCCGACTCTGGAGTTTTTAGCCAGGGCTCTTCTTAGCGCGACGGCACAGGCTTTAAAGCTAGCTTCCAAAATATGGTGAGAGTTTCGTCCGCGAATTTTAGCGATATGTAGCGTGATTGCGGCATTAAACGCTAGGGCTTGGAAAAATTCGTTCGCCAGCTCTACGTCAAATTCTCCGACTTTGCCCTCGTTTATACTTTCATATACCAAAAACGGACGGTTTGAAAGATCAAGAGCGCAGTTTACCGCCGCCTCGTCCATCACCACAGTCGCTTCGCCAAATCTCTCCACGCCGCTAAGCGGATAAATTTGCTCGCGCAAAGCCTGTCCGATAACGATACCCACGTCCTCCACGCTATGATGGAAATCCACATGCAAATCACCCTTGCAAACAAGCTTCATATCAAAAAGCGCATGCTTGCAAAAGGCCTCGAGCATGTGGTCAAAAAATCCTATGCCCGTGCTTATCTCGGATTTGCCACTGCCGTAAATTTCAAGCTCTAGGCTGATATCCGTCTCTTTTGTCTTTCTTTGCATCTTATTCCCTCACGAAAAATGCGCCCGAGATATGCCCTGCGCTTATGAAGTCTTTTGCTTCTTCTTCGCTTCTAAAGCCGCTTATAAATACCCTGTAAATTTTACCGCTGTCAAGATCATACGACTTTATAACAGTATCATAGGCGCCGTTGCCGTATTGTCCAGCGTGCTGCCGTTTATGAGCGTTTGCGCCACTTAAATTTTTAAATGCGCCGATTTGCACCATAAAAATACCGCCGACAAAAGACTGTTGTTGCGGTTGCGCTTTAGTTTGAGTGCTTGTTTTTTGCGAGCCGCTAGGTTGTTTTGAACTAGGCTGAGAGGATGCTACAACAGCTCCGCCGACGTTGCCGTTAAAGCCAACAACCTCTAGTAAAACGGGGGCCGTGCCGGCGTTAAATACATCAAGCTTAACCGCGCCGGTTTTTGACAAATCTATCACGCGACCTGCCACGAAAGGGCCTCGGTCGTTTATACGCACGATGATGTTTTTACCGTTTTTTATATTCGTCACGCGCACCATAGTGTTCATCGGCAGAGTCTTATGCGCCGCCGTCATAGCATGCATATCGTAAGTCTCACCGTTTGACGTCTTTTTACCGTGAAAATCCGGACCGTACCAACTGGCTATACCGCTAGCCCTATCACCGACCTTCACTACGGTCGGATAATAGGTTTTTCCGTTTATGGTATACGGGCGCATGGTTGCTTCATGCACACCTTTTGAACTGTTTATTTTGCCGCTTTTTTTTGAGCCGCCGCTAGCGGTAATCCCGCCGGAAGGCGAGGTCAAGAACGAACAGCCGCTCATAAAAAATACAAAAAATAGACTAAAAAATATAAATTTAGCCCTACTCGGTTGCGGCAAGTTTGGCTCCAATCGAGCTGTTTGAGCTCATAAGAGTATTGGCTTCTTTTAAATCCTCAAGCGCTACGTCAAATTTCTGTGAAACTTCTCCGAGCGTATCGCCGCTTTTTACCATATACTCGGCTAGATAGTTTACGTTTTGCTCACTTGGGATAACTAGCTTTTGGCTAGGCTTGATCTCGTTTGAAGCAAGTCCGTTGTACTCTTTTATGATCTTATGATTTACGCCGGTTTTTTCCGCTATAGTTAGTAGCGTATCGTTCTCTTTGGCAGTATAAATTTCAAATTTTCTATTTTGCGCTACTTCGAAATTGTCGCTAAACATTTTCTTTTTGTTTAATGGAATATAAAGATAATAAGGTTTTTCCGTAGGCGGAGTATAGACGAATTTTAGATGCATATTGTACTCTTTCATCTTTTTTAAACTAAGACCTATGCTGTCTCCCACCTCCATTAGCGTTGTTCCGCCGGGGACATCTATCTTTGATAGTTCTATGCCTTTCGTTCCACTTAAGGCCTGCGTTTTAGCCAGCAAATTTTCCTGCTCTTTTGCTATATGCGCAATGACTAAAATTTTCTTGACGAAATTTTTAGTTTCTTTTGGAATATAGCTTTTTTTATCGTCTAGCAATGTAGCTAGATCGGTGGTTCCAGCTTTTCTGATCCCCTCTCTTAACCTTGCTTCGCCGCAGTTATAGGCCATCATCGCAAGATACCATTTACCAAAGTCATTTTTCAGACTCTGTAGGTATTTTGTAGCTGCAACGGTAGCCGCCATCGGGTCTTTTCGCTCGTCGGTGTATTTATCGACCCTAAGGCCGTAAAGTTTTGCCGTAGACTCCATAAACTGCCAAATTCCGATAGCTTTTTTGCTAGAAACTATGTGATTTGAAAAACCGGACTCCGTCATAGCAAGATATAAAAACGACTCTGGTATACCTGAGTCTTTTATAATCTTTTGAAGCATCGGGATATGTTTATAGCCGCCTTTTACGGTATCTATAAACTCTTTTCTTTTACTATCTTTAATGGAATTTTTTATAGAAGCGTAGTGAGAGCTTTGTAAAAATTTAGCATCTATGTCAAATTCTTTTAATATCATCTTTTGGGTTTGCTCTGCGTCGCTGCTAGCCGCGGTCGCAAAAAGCCACCCCGTACATGCTAGACACAGCATTATTACTCTAAAGATTTTCATTTTTCTCCTTGATTACGTGTTAAATTTCGTAAAGATTTTCTTTGCATTTTTTGTTGTTATTTCCATTACCTCTTCTTCTTTTAAATTTAAAATCTCAGCCATCTTCGTCGCAACTAATCGCGTAAATGCAGGCTCGTTTCTGCGCCCCCTAAAAGGCTCAGGCGTTAGATACGGCGCATCTGTTTCAAGTAGTAGCCTACCTAGCGGAATTTGGGGCAAAATTTGAACCAAATTCTTTGCGTTTTTAAATGTCAAAACCCCGCCGATACCAAAGTAAAATTCGCCCATTTTAGCAAGCTCTAAAAGCAACGGCGAAGCATTATAGCAGTGCAAAACCGCCGCAACTAGCTTACTTGCATACTCTTTTAAGATATTAAAACTATCTTCGTTTGCATCTCTAATATGCAAAATAACGGGCAAATTTAACTCTACGGCCATATCAAGCTGCGCTCTAAATACGCGCTTTTGTTCCGCTTTTTCAAGCTCTTTTTCGTTTTCGTCTTTGGGCAATCGGAAATAATCAAGCCCGCATTCGCCCACGGATATACACTTTTCGTCTCGCGCAAATTTACGCAGAGCCTCTTCGTCAAATCCCGCTTTCTCATACGGATGAACTCCGACGGCAAAAAATACATTTTCAAATTCGCGGGTTATTTTAGCCGCTTTTGGTAAATCATTAATATCAGCACCCGGTATTAGCACTCCGTCAACGCCGTTTTCTCGGGCATTTGCGATAACTTTTACCAGATCGTTATCAAAGCTTTCATCGTCCAAATGACAGTGAGTGTCTATTATCATCAGGCTATTTCTACCCTATTTCGCCCGTTTTCTTTTGCCCTATAAAGAGCCTCGTCGGCAAGCTCCAAAATCTCGTCGACGTTATAATCGCTTTTACCGAAAGTAACGCCTATGGAGACCGAAATTTTAACCGGTTCGTTTTTAATATTTATCGGATTGGCTGCTATTGCAGCTCTTAATCCGACGAAAAATTTAACCGCGTCTTCTTGCGATACGTTTTTTAATAAAACGCAAAATTCTCCGCCGCCGAATCTAGCCGCTATATCGCTGCTTTTGGTGTCGTCGATTAATTTTTTAGCCAGTAGTTTCAAAATTTTATCACCGCTATCTTGTCCGTATTTATCGTTGATATTTTTAAGTCCGTCTACGTCGATCACAGCTACGGCGTAAGGCATAGGATTTTCTTCCAAACTAGCTAAATATTCTTGCATATCGTCGTAAAAATACCTTCTATTAAATAATCCAGTTAGAAAATCTTTATTGGCGAAATTTGCGATTTTATTGATATTTTCCATATTTTCTATAGTATTATTTACGCGGCAAATAAGCTCTTCTTTTAAAAACGGCTTAGCGATAAAATCATTAGCTCCGTTTTTTAAAAATACCGCACCGCTAACGTTTTCGTTTGCGCTAGTCATCATTATAACGCCTAGTTCGTTTTTATCTTTTTGTTCCCTTAGCTCTTTTAAAACCGCCAAACCGTCTTTTACCGGCATGCCGTAATCACAAACCACGAGTTTTATATCGGGATTATCGGCAAAATAATTCATCGCCTCTTCGCCGTGAGCCGCCGTAAATACTCGAAACTGCAAATTTTGCAGTATTTTTTTTACGTCATTTCTAGTCTGCATTACGTCTTCTACTACCATGACCTTATACTGCTTGTTGTTTTTTAGCCTATCTATCATATGAAATATATAATTTACGTCGCTCATATTTCCCTTATAGACGTAGTCCACGATATCCTTGTCCATAAAAGTTTCTCTAGTCTTATCGTCCATACTGCCCGTTAAAACTATAATCGGTAAGCCCTTAGACGCTACGAAATCGACTACTTCGCCGTTTGGAGCATCGGGTAAATTTAAATCGAGCAAAGTTATAAAATAATCCTTAGCCTTCGTAAGAAACGCCTGAGCTTCGGCTAAGCTGTGAGCGACGTCTACTTGCATCTCGGTATTATCTTCCATCTTTTTAGCGATCAGCTTTGCCAGAGCTTTATTGTCTTCTACTATTAAAATTTTATTTTTTTCCATATATTCTCGTTAAAAAATTTTTTCAAATATACCATTACTTTTCTTTTTTCAACCTAAATTTTAAGCCAAACTTAAACAACCAAAAGCTGGCGAGCAAAATTTACCGCCTCCTCAGTTATACGTTCGCCGCTTATCATACGGGCCAGCTCGCTTACGCGCTCTTCGCCCTTTAGCTCCCTTACGTTCGAGGTTTCGCCGCGCTTTTCGACTAGAAAATGCGAATCGGCCTTAGAGCTTAGCTGCGGCTGGTGCGAGATAGCAAAAATCTGATAAAATTTGGCCAAATTTAGCAGCACGTTTGCGATACTCATCGCCTCTTTTCCGCTTAGATTCGCGTCTATTTCATCTAATATTATGACGCCTTCGCCGCCTCCGGTAATCTTACTTTCACTTGCGATAAAAGCTAGCCTTAAGCGGTTTAGCTCGCCCGAGCTTAGATTTTTTAGCGCCGTGTCGTTTAGGCTCAAATTTCCCTCGCCCCTGCCGGCGGCGTCTAGGGTTTTGCTATTTATCTTTAATGAAATCTCGCTCATATAAAGCTCTTTTAAAAACGAATTTATGAGCGACTCAAGCTCTTTTAAATTTGCCGCGCGAGCCTGACTGATTTTATCGGCCAGCGCGTTTACCGCAGTTTCGTTTTGTTTAAATTTACGCTCCAGCTCGCTCTTTTCAAAGCTTATATTTTCGTATCTTGCTAGCTCTGCCTTGCGCGTTTTTAGCGTCGCCAGAGCCTCCTCCTCGCCGCCGTAGCGACGCACGAGCGAGTTTATCGCCTCGATGCGGTCTAGCACGCCCTCGATATCCACGTCTTCCAGCTCGTCCATGTTTAGATTTTCGCGCGCTACTCGCAGTTCGTTCATCGCCTCTTCAAAAAAGCTACTATCGACGTCGCTGATGTTTAGCGCGTCCACTACGGATTGCTCGAAATTAAAAATTTGCTCCGCCCTATTCCACGCTTCTAAAATTTTATCCTTTTTACTCAGGCGCTTTTTTAGCTCCATTAGCTCGTCAAATTCGCCGATTTTCGGGCTCACGCTTTCTATTTTATTGATTTCAAAAGAAGCAAATTCTTTTAGCTCCTCCACTCTTTTTTCTTCGTCGATTATTTTTTTCAGCTCGCGAGAAATTTGGCTAAATTCGTCAAATTTGAGCCTAAATTCGCTCAAAATTTCGTTAAATTTAGCATCTTTTTTCGCCTGCAAGCTATCTAGCAAATTTAAAAATCTATCGTTTTCAAATTCGTTTATTTCCTTTGCGGATAGGTATTTTACGTGCTCTTTGGCGATGCTGGCTAGATTTTTTTTAGAAACGGCTTGCGAGTTTATAAAGTACCGCGTCGTTTTGTCGCGAAAGAGTTTAAAGGTATTTATCTCCTCGCTCTCAAGGCCGAATTCCTCAAGGTCAAATTTATGCGAGACGTCGGCCTCTATCAGCTTTGCTTCACTATCTTTTAGCCCTAAAACCGCCATTATCGAGCCCATCAGGACCGATTTGCCAGCACCACTCACGCCCGTAAAGACGCTAAGTCCGCGCCCGAAATTTAACTCGACGTTTTCAAAACTCAAATTTTGCTTTATCAAAATCCGCTCAATCATTATAACCCCAATGCAGCTTTTCTTTTAAAATTTGAAAATAATCTCTCCCGACGTGGCGGATTAGCCGCGCCGTGTTCGCGCTTAGCGTCATGCTCACGCTCTCAAGCTCGCCCATTTTGTACCGCTCCTGCCCGTCGATAACCAGCACCGCCGCGCTTGAAGTTTTAAATTTGATCTCAAATCCGCGCGGAAGCACTACCGGGCGCTGCGTGAGCGAGTGCGAGCAAACGGGCGTAACCAAAAACACCTCGCTTAGAGGATAGGTTATCGCTCCGCCTGCGCTCATGTTGTATCCGGTTGAACCCACGGGCGTAGAGACGATGACGCCGTCGCCAAAATACGCGTTAAAGTATTTTTCGTTCCAAAAGGCCTCCACGTGCGTCATGGAGCCTACCTTTTCGCCCACGATTACCGCGTCGTTAAATGCGATTTTGCGTAAAATTTCCCCGCTTTTTTTGTGCAAAAAAACGTCAAGCATAAAAGGTGTCTCGACCTCAAATTTGCCCTCGAAAAACTCGGCGAAAAATTTCTCGCATTCATTCATCGTGATATCGGTTAAAAACCCCAGCCTACCCGCGTGGATGCCTAGCACAAAGGGCGAAATCTCGGCCGCGTTTCTGCAAAGCGAGATGATCGTGCCGTCGCCTCCGAGCGAAATCAAAAAATCGCACTCATGCGCTAGCTCGCAAACCTCAAATCCTTGTAAATTTGAGCCCTCTTTTAAATTTAAATGTTTAGCTGCCGCGTTTTCAAACAAAATTTGAACGCCGTAGCGAGCTAAAATCTCGCGCAGGATTCGCGCGTTTTTTACCAAATTTCCATTGATTTTTGCGACTAGGCCGACTTTTTTTACCTTAGCCGGAAGTAATAAATTCTCTTTTTTCATAGAGCGGATTTTATCACATTTTGTTTTAAAAAAGCTGGGAAAAAGCAAATTTCTAGTATAATGGGCGCGTTAAAAACAGCAAAAGGAGTGAAAATGCGTAGCCATTACTGCACTGATTTAAGCAGTGCCGACATAGGCAAAGAAGTTACGCTTTGCGGCTGGGTAAATACCTACCGCGACCACGGCGGCGTTATATTTTTAGACCTGCGCGATCGCACGGGACTGATCCAGATCGTCTGCGATCCGGCAGATAGCAAGAGCTCTCACGAGGCCGCGTCGCACATTCGCGACGAGTACGTTCTAAGGATAAAAGGCAAGGTCCGCGCTCGCGGCGAAGGCCTAGTAAATCCGCGCCTAAAAACGGGCGAGATCGAAGTAGTCGCAAACGAAGTGATAGTAGAAAACCCGAGCGAGACGCTACCTTTCGTCATCGGCGACGAGAGCGTAAACGAGGACATCAGGCTAAAATATAGATTTTTAGACCTTAGAAACGAAAAACTTCAAAATATCTTTAAAATGCGCTCAAAAGCGGCGATCGCAGCTAGAAACAGCCTAGATAAAATGGGCTTTATCGAATTTGAAACGCCGATTTTAACGCGTGCGACGCCGGAAGGCGCCAGAGACTATCTAGTGCCTAGCCGCGTATATCCGGGACAGTTTTACGCCCTGCCGCAAAGCCCGCAGCTTTTCAAACAGCTTTTGATGTGCTCTGGCTTTGATAAATATTTCCAAATCGCAAAATGCTTCCGCGACGAGGACTTGCGCGCCGATAGACAGCCGGAATTTACGCAGATAGATATTGAGATGAGCTTCATCGAACAAGAAGATATCCTAAATATGGCCGAAAATATGCTAAAAGACGTATTTGCCGCATGCGGATACGATATCCAAATACCTTTCCGACGCATGAGCTACAAAGAGGCGACCGAGAGCTACGGCAGCGATAAGCCCGATCTGCGCTACGACCTAAAGATGATCGACGTTATCGACATTTTCGCGCGCTCTAGCAATGAAATATTTAGTAAAATCGCAACCGAACCTAAGAAAAACCGCATCAAGGCGCTAAAAGTACCAAACGGCGATAATATCTTTAGCAAGCGCGAGATGAATAGGTTTGAGGAATTTGTCCGCAAATTCGGCGCTCAAGGCCTTG
>CALBNA010000114.1 GCA_937896205.1 uncultured Campylobacter sp.
CCTCTTCGTCGGCAGCGTCAGATGTGTATAAGAGACAGACCGATGTGGGTGGCGGATATGGATTTTAAGGTCGCGCCAGAAATTTTAGAAGCGCTGCAAAAGCGCCTGGATAACGGAGTTTTTGGCTATTCGTACGTGCCGCGGGAGTGGAGCGAGGCCATCTGCTCGTGGTGGAGCAGGCGCCACGACGTCAAATTTGACCCAAATTGGCTGATTTTTTGCACGGGAGTGATCCCAATCATTAGCTCTGCAGTGCGCAAATTTACGAGCGTGGGCGATAAAATCGTGATCCAAAGTCCTGTCTATCACGTCTTTTACCGCAGCATCGAAAACAACGGCAGAGTCGCGCTCGCAAACGAGCTAGCCTACGACGGGCGCAGCTACGATATCGACTTTGCGGACCTCGAAGAAAAGCTCGCCGACCCGCTAACGACGATGTTTATCCTTTGCAACCCGCACAATCCCGTCGGTAAAATTTGGAGCGAGGAAAAGCTAGCCAAAATCGGCGAACTATGCGCTAAACACGGCGTTTTGGTGATCTCCGACGAAATTCATTGCGACATCACGAGTCCGGGCAAAAGCTACGTGCCGTTTATCCGCGCGAGCGAGACTTGCAAAAACATCTCGATCACCTGCGTTTCGCCGACCAAAGCCTTTAACATCGCGGGCCTGCAAAGTTCCGCCGCTGTAGTGCCGAACCCAAAACTGCGCGCCAAAATGGCAAAAGCTATCAACGACGACGAGGTCGGCGAGGGCAATGCGTTTTCTTGTATTGCTGCGATCGCGGCGTTTGAGCGAGGCGAAGCGTGGCTGGACGAGATGTGCGAATACGTAGAGCAAAACCGCAAAATCGTGAGCGAGTTTTTGCAAAACGAACTGCCGCAGATCAGGCTTGTAGAGCAGGACGCCACGTATCTGCTCTGGCTTGACTGCCGCGAAATTTGCGACGACGCGAGCGATTTTCATAAGTTTTTACGCCAAAAAGCGGGTCTTTGGCTAAACGACGGCAACGCGTACAGAGGTGCTGAGAAGTGCTTCCTGCGCCTCAATATCGCCACGCAAAGATCGCGCGTGCTAGAGGGGCTAAAACGCCTAAAATCAGGCGCTCTAGCCTACGCGAAAAGTAGGGAATAATATATTTACGAAAAATTGGGATAAAATTTAGACCTTTTTGGTATGATTTGCGCGTCCGACAAGAAAACCTCCTTTTTGTAACGGCGCCTCGGCTCCCCCTGCCGAGGCGTTTTTGTCTTATTCATTAAGCTTTTTTAGTTATAATCCTTCTCATAAATTTACCACGCCTAGCTCAAATTTAAGCAAATTTAGCGTTTTAGGCGAAAGGACGAAAATGCTAACTCACATAGACGAAAACAACCGCCCCAAAATGGTCGACGTAAGCGACAAGGGCGTAACTACGCGCATAGCCGTAGCAAGCGGCATCATAAAAATGTCGCGCGAGGCCTTTGACGCGATCAAAAACAACACCGGCAAAAAAGGCCCCGTTCTGCAAACCGCCGTCGTGGCCTCGATAATGGGCGCGAAAAAGACGAGCGAACTCATCCCGATGTGCCACCCGCTACTAATTAGCAGCATAAACTGCGACATCGAGGAGCTAACCGAAATCTGTGCCTACAAGCTAACCGTTAGCGTCAAGATAGACGGCAAAACGGGCGTAGAGATGGAGGCGCTAACAGGCGTTAGCGTCGGGCTACTAACGATCTACGATATGATAAAAGCGATAGATAAAACCATGCAGATAACAGATATCACGCTAGAAAGCAAGAGCGGAGGCAAAAGTGGCGACTATGTGCGATCTAAATAAAGAACCTGAAATCTCATACCCAAATTTTTGGGAATACAAAATCATCGTGCTTGATAGTGAAAACGCCGAAGCTATCGCGCAGGGCGTCATAGGCGAGAGGCAACACAAGATAACGCTGTCAAAATCGAGCAAAGAGGGCAAATACAAAAGCTACAATCTAAGCGTTTTGGTTAATTCTAACGAGGAGCGATTAGAGATATTTTCCGCGCTAAGACGCGTTTGCAAATACGTACTATAAGGACTTTCATGCAAAATTTAGTCTTCATCCAAACCATAAAAGAGAACAAAAACGACCCGCAAATTTCCGTTTTGATCAGGGAATTTGCGCTAAGCGAGTTTAGAAAAAGCGTCAAAGGCGCAAAAAACGGCGACGCAAACGCGGCTCTGGCTAAAGAGTTTGAGCAAATTTGCGAGGCGCTAAAAGGCGAGGATCTGCTAAACCGCCAAAACGTCGCCAACCTCATCCAAAGCGCAGGCGACGCGCTCAGCGAAGCAAAAGAGCAGTACATCCACCGCCTAATCTACGAAAAAGAGCAGATCGAGCGGCAGATTTACGCGCAAAAAGACGAGATCAAAAACGATGTTCGCGCACTGCTTGAAAATATGGAAAATTTCATCAAAAGCAGCGACCTGGCGGATAAAGAGGAAATTTTAACCGCGATAGACGAAAAAATGCTCTGCGAGCTGCAAATGCTGGGTATCCTCAAAGAAACTACCGAAGCGGCGTTTCTAACCGCGATCGAAAAGGGCGACGACGTGAAAGATACGGTCGAACAGATCGCTAAAAACGTCGTACTTAGCGCAATAAACGAGGGCGAAGCGAGCAAAGAGCGCATCCTAGAGATCGCAAGAACGGTGTGTGAGGCGGCGAGCGAGATAGCCGACGTCGATCAGGCCTTTGCTAAAGAGCTAATAAGCGGCGCGATCGGCGGCGTAAAAGAGGCGCTTAGCAAGAGGACGGAGAAGTTTATCGAGGAGATCAAATTTGCACCGGACGGCCAGACGCTGCTGGGAGAAGCTAAAGAATTTATAAGGCTCGAGGAGAGATTTGTAGCGATGCTGCGCGATATGGCGCGCTCAGAGGAGCCGTCTGCTGCCGTGATAAACGAAATCCTAGACGAGTCCATAGATAGCTACTTCGCCAAATTTAAGCGGCTACAAAACGACATTTCGCGCCAGATCGAGCTTCAGCTAGAGGAGCTAAAATTTAACGAAAATATCGATAAATTCGCTAGCCTTGCAGGGGCTAAATTTGAGGAGCTAAAGCGCGAAGTAACTCAAGCCGGCGATAAGCTTAAAGAAAATTTTAACGCCAAAGAACGCATAGAAGCGCTCAAAAAAGAGATAAACGACTTTGAAAAACGAACCGAGGAGAAGCTAACCGAGATAAGTGCTAGCGAGATCGGCGAGAACCTCAAAGCAAAATCAAAAGAACTAGGCGAGAAGCTCTACAAAGCCGCCGAAAATCTCATAAAAAACGCCAAAGAAAAGATCGGCAAAAAAGAGGATGAGAAAAAAGACGAGTGAGCTAAGCTCGGGCGCATTTAGTTAAATTTGCGCCCGGATTTTACTTACCTGCTACAAACGGCGGCAAATTTAACGCGATAAATTTGCGCTCAAATTTGACTCCGCCAAAACGCCGCGAAAGTCAAATTTAACCCCAAAGGATCAAAAATGAGCATCACGTTTTTCGTCAAAAATAAAAAGAAGTTTCTAGTCGGCCTTGCGCCCGTGATGAGCGTGGAGGAGGCGCTGCGACTGGTGCCGAATTTATCGCAGTTTAACGCCGACGAGGACGACGAGGAGTTTGACGCCGATGGCTTTTACGGCGCAAAGCTTGATGAGTTTGATTGCCTGGTTGCCGGCACGGACGGACTTAGCGGGCGCGGCTTTGAGATCGGATACGAGGACGGCGCCTATAACGTCCGCGTCGGCACGCCAAGTACCCGCACGGACTGGAAAATCGCTCTAGAGTACCTAAAAAACCTAGCCCTAAAAATGGACGGCGAAATCGTGAGCGAGGACGGGGAGAAATTTAGCGCGCAAAATATCGAGGGCTTTAACTATGAGCCCGATATACGCGCGGGGCTAGAGGCGATAGAGCAAAATTTGCAAAAAGAGGCACAAATCAGCACTATTTACGGCACGCGAAACGAAGTGTCGTTTGACAAAAAGATCATATCTCGCATACTTGGCGCGAAGGATCCAGCGGGCGAATTTAGCAAATTTGTAACCGATATCCAAAATTTGGATGCGTATTTTGCAAATCAGATGTTTTTCCGCAGGAACGATAGCGGCGAGATCATCGGGCAGTACGTCCTGTCGCAAGACGTCGTTACTGTGCTGCCGTATGAACCTAGCGTGGAGTATAAAAATTTACAAATGCTGGGCGATGAGAAAGTCGCGCACTGGTCGGTCGCGATATTTGGCGGAGAGGGCGACGATGAGGAAAAATACGAGATTCTAGCGACGCTGAAATATGAAAGTTTCATCCAAAATTTGCCGAAAGATAAATACGAATTTATCGATGCTAAAAATATCGTCGTAAGCGCGTTTAGCAAGGCAGAATTTGACGCGCTCATCGCGAAATGCGGCGAAGAGGGGCTAGCAGACTAGGCTGTTTAGCTAACGGCGGCGATTTGCCTGCCGTGCGGTAAATTTAGCGGCAGAGTTAAAATTATGGCCGAAATTTACCCACCTTTTTGCTCTGAAACGAAGCCAAATTTGACGCAAGATAGATCAAATTTGGCGTCAAATTTAAAACTCCGCAAGGCTGTAAATTTAACCGCAAACCCAAAATATTGACTTGCGCCGTACCTTTGGATAAAATCGGGCGCAAAAATCAAAAGAGATCAAAAATGCGAAAAATTTTCCTGCCGCTTTTATGCGCTTTCCTGCTAGGCGGATGCACTACATACGGCATCGGTCCATCTAATATATTTCTAGAAAACAAAGAGCTAACTCAGCTAAAAGGCCGCCATATCCTAGATATGGAAAAGTACTCCGGCGGCTGGTCGCACATCGAGATAGGTGTGCTTTCGAACAAATTTTATATGCAGCACGAACCGCGCGAAGTACTATCGGTAAATAGATCGTGCAACTTCTGGGGTTGCAGCGTGGTAGGCGTCAATTACAGCACCTACGGCTTTGTCTACTTTACCACCGATAAGGACGGCTATATCACGGACTACACCGAGGACGGCGACGCGATAAGGAGCGTCAAGCATAAATTTAAAGACCTGCTAGTACTGGAGAACTAAGATGAAAAAGACGGTAATAACATTATGCGCGTTTGCGATCACTGCGGCGTTTGGGCTCTCTAACGAGGATTACGATAAATTTATAGCGCTAGATGATAGCGGAAAATACAAAGAAGCATTGGCGTTCATCACGCCGCGAGCAGAGGCGGGCGACGCCAGAGCCGTCACGCTCATAGGCTACCTATACGAGGTCAGGATGTCTAACATCGGCGAAGGCGTAAAGTGGTACAAAAAAGCCATGGCGCTAAACGATTCGCTCGCCCACTCCAATATGGCGCGGATCTACTACCGCATGACGGACTATAAACTAGCCGCGCAGACCCTTGAAAAGGCAAGCAAACTAGGCGACACTGGTGCGGACGCAATGCTAGGAAATATGTATCTAAACGGAATACACTTTAAAAAAGACTATAAAAAAGCGCTCGTCTACATCCAAAAAGGCGTTGCCGATGACGATCCGCAAGCTCTAACCGATCTAGCTATATGCTACGAGAACAGCTACGGCGTCGCAAGGGATATGGATAAAGCCATAGAGTTCTACAAACGCGGAGCGGCGCAAGGTAACGAATACGCCAAAAGGGCGCTAGAGAGGCTGCAGTAGCTAGTGCGCGGCTGCCTGAGTTTTGACGATACCGACTTTATCCGTCTGGTAGCGGCGACTCGGGCTAGCCGGGAGAATAAATTTAGGCTCGCTTGAGCTCAAATTTTAGTTTTTAGTAAACCGGTCGGTACCCACGATCGGTTTACCGACTTTGCCTCTACCAAATCACTCAAATTTGGGTAAATTTAAAACCCAAGCCGAGTCAAATTTAATAGATAAAAAGCCCCGCGTCGTTTGCTTCGCCGACCTTGTCCGTTTTCACCCAAGCCGCGATGTAGATGAAAAACGAAGCCACGAGCAAAAAGAAGCCAAATACCGCCAAAACACCGCTCGCCCACAGCAGCTCGCCCGCAAAAAACGTGCAAACGTAGACGCGAAAAAGCCCGTTTCTAGTTAGTCTTGCAAGCTCGAAAAAGACCCTCCCCCACACAAACGCGACGTAGCCCAGCAGCAGTAGCGCGATGATAGCCACTAGCTTAGCGAGCGGATGAGCCGCGTCCGCCATATACGATGCCAGCGTCGCCGTGACGTGAGCGACGAACATCACGATCATCGCCTTGCCGTAGTTTATGTGCAGATCCTCGTTGTGAGCGAGCCTGGCGACTCCGCCCAGCGCCGCGTAAGTTAGCAGTGCGGCTGATATGACGGCGAGATTGTCCGCGATCTGCAGCGCCAGTCCCGAGTAGCTAGCGATAAAGTACGCATAGATCTTGATCACGGCCGGTACGATGCCCGATGCGATACCCAGCATCCTAGCCCGCTCAAACGCCATACTCTCTTTTAGCGCAGCCTTCGTCTCCTCGCTTCTGACGTCTTTCGTCGCGCGCTTTTCGCCCTCGTCTGTGATCACAAATACATCTCTCGCAAACGCCCCGTCAGGCCGAAACGCCGCTCGCTCGCCACCGCTAGGTCGCCCCGAGCGTACGTCCTCGAAGCTAAATTTATAGTATTTCCCATCATCGCCGATTATCGTCGTTTCGTTGATCGCTACGCCCTTCACCAACTCTCCTTTTTGCGTTTTTGCCGCCCTGTTTTAGATTAGCCTACTTGTTTGCATTTTTGGGGTGCGGGTTATGCCGCCCGTCAAATTTGACGCCGCGCTCCCTAGTCCAGCCAAATTTTACGGTTTAGCCGCAGCTCCTCGACGATACGAAGGAAGCCGCCGATCTCGTCTTTGTAAAATCTATTTGCCCCTTTGCCCACGAGCGGACGGCGCAGATCAGGCTCGAAGTTATCGCGCCCCGTGCGGATCGCCATGCAGATTTTGTCCCCGGTTAGCACGATGTTTATAGGGCGGTGAAATCTCATTTTTAGCAGTTTTAGATTTTCCATCAAGCTAGGCGTGAGCGCATATCTAGCCTCGATCTGATCGGTCGTATAGACGCGAAATAGCCGCTCAAACTCCGCGTCGTCCATCCTCGCGCGCTTGCCGCCGTAGTCCTTAAAATCATCCGTCCCGCTGCAAATTTGCGTGACGCCCTTTAAGCGCTTAGGAAAATCGGCAACAAACAAAAGCCCCGCAAAAAGTATCCTGTGCGTCTCGTTTCCGCGCAGATCCTCTTTGATGCTTATCGCCTCTACGTCGCTAAATTTGACCCGCACGCCCTCTATCTGCCCGAAAATCAGGTCGTTGCCCGAGTACTTGTCGATGTCAAAATCATAAATCATATAAAGATAATCGCTCTCTACGCAGTCGCCCGGATAATACGTGAGACCGCAGTCCTCCACGATGCTCCTCACGACTTTTCGCTTAAATTTAAACGTAAAGCTATCGGTGAAAATGCTCTCGAAAAAATAGTACATCGCAGCCCCGCAGACCACAAACGCACCAGCGCTAAGGGCGGCGTTTTGCGCTGCTAGATATAGCAGCCAAGCCACTGCGGCGGCGACAAAGACGCAGGTGAGCTTTAGTCTAAAAAGCGAACGCAAAACCTTTTGCCGCTCAAGCTCTAGCAAGACCAGATCGTCCATTTTTGCTCCTGTTTTTAATCTAACGCCGTTTTTGCAAATTTGGCTATTTTACGGGCTTTTGTCTTTAAATTTGCGTTTTAAACCGCTTAAATTTAAGCTCTTTTCTGTGGGCGGCGACGCTTCAAATTCGGATCAAATTTGCCGCTCAAATTTACCGCCCGCGCCGCTTTTTATATTCAAATTTGACGAACCGACGAAGGCCGCTTGTATTTTCAAGGGCGCAGTTAAAGCGCTCAAATTTAACGTCAAATTTGACGAAACGAGCGCAAATTTAGCGGTTAAAAAGCTCGTGCACGTCGTGCGGATCGTCTTGGCCTTTCGGTACCTCGAAAAACGCAGCCTTATGAAACTTCGCCCAGCTAGCGACGATGTTTGACGGAAACATCTCCACGGCGTTGTTGTAATCAGTCACGGCGGCGTTGTAGGCGCGGCGCGCGGCGGAGATCTGCTCCTCGATCTCGTTTAGCGTCTTTTGCAGGTGCATGACGTTTTCGTTGGCTTTGAGCTCAGGGTAATTCTCAACGACGACGTTGAGCTTTGAGATGAGGTTTGACAGCTCGCCGTTTAGCGCAAATCTCTGCTCGTCGCCCGCGGCCTTTTGGATGCCGCTTCTAAGCGCGGAGATGTTTTCTAGCAGCTCGCGCTCGTGCGTGATGTACTGCTTGACGGTGGCGACGAGGTTTGGGATGAGGTCAAAGCGCCTTTTTAGCTGCGTATCGACGCCTGATCTGATGTTTGAGACTTGGTTGCGCTTGCCAACCAGCGAGTTGTAGACCGAGATGACGATGAGCGCGAGAACGGCGATGATGCCTAGGACGATGTACATTTTACTCCCTTAATTTAACTTTTGTTTTGATTATATCAAAAAGCTGCTGAAACTGGAAAATTATACTCGTCTTTGCCGCGCTAGATGCTAGGTCGCCCGGGGCTTGCTACCAAAATGCTAAATTTCGCTTGCCTTTGTAAAAGCCGCTTTGTGAGCAAATCTCGGATACAAGGGCTAGTTGCCGTAAAATAAAGACGCGTGGCCGATTTTTGCGCTTAAATTTAGACTTAAAAACGCAAAATACGCTTTTGGGTAAACCGTTTGCAAATTTTGCGTTACGGGCGAGTTGAGTCTTATTTTTAAACAAAAATCAAAGCAGATACGCACAGGCAAAAACGGCTTGGCGCGAGGTCTTGCCGGGGGGGGCGGCGATGGGCAGTTAAAATCTAGCCTATAAATTTCGCCTGCACGGACGACACGCCCTTTTGCTGCGATAAATTCGTATCTTTTTGAGGGTGATTTTACGTGAGCTAACGGCTAAATCATCGCAAATTTAGCGCCGTTTAAGCAGCAAGAGTAAAATTAGCGTTTCTAAACACGCCAAAAGGAGCACGAACCCCACTTTCTCGCGGTTTTAGAGTTTTAAGCCGCAAGAGCAAAACTGGCTTTAAACGGCAAATCGCCGAGCCGTCAAACCTATCCCGCGCGTTTTGCGTTTAGGCAAGGAAATTACCGCTCGCACTCTATGCAAAATTTAGCTATTTTGCCGATTTTGCCGGCTGCAAGTAGGCAAATTTACGCTTACTAGCAAGCCTAGAGGGCAAAAGCGCGGATTTGCGCCGCGCACAAACGCAATTTTGCGACTTTGCGCCGTAAGGCAAAATCCAAAACTAGCTAAAAGGCGCAAATTTAGGGCGCGTATAAAAACTAAACCAAAGCGCTTTAGCCTTTTAAAGCTCGCAAATTTTGCCTCAGACCCGCTTTTACCGCGTCTTGCGCGATAAATTGTAGGATAAATCCCGGTAAATCACCACTTCATACCCGCTTCCAACCAAAAGTTGCGGCCAAGGCCGTATTCGTAGTAGCTGCCCTCGTTTGAGGCGATAAATTTTTTGTTTAAAAGATTATTTATATCAAGATTTACAAACGCTCGAAAATCGCCTGCCAGCCGCCTTTCATAACCTATACGCATATCCCAAGTCGCGTATGCGGGCAGCTTTTGGCGCTCGTAGACGTACATCCCGCGCGTCCTATTCCAGCCGCCTAGTAGCACGTCCGTTTTGCTCGTATAGTTTATGAAATTTGAAACGCTAAAGCCGCTAAATTTAGCCTAGTGGCGAAATTTAGCGGTAAAAGGCACATGTAATCAACGACGGGTAGTTCACTTTTTTTGATGATTTTTCCGTTATACGAGACGTCGTCGTTCATCTCGTCGTCTTCGTAATCCGTAAAGCTCCTGCTTTGCTTCGTAAAGCTTAGCGAGCCCTCAAAATCGTTTTTTACGCCCCAAATTTCGATCGGAGCGATGTTTGCCGCGCATAAGGTTACGATGTCGCGCTTGCTTTGCCCTTCGTTGGTAAATATAGAATATCCGTTTCCGTAGCCTGTTAGCGGCTCTCTTACGTATTTCGTCGCTACTTCGTCGCGGCCTTGGCGTCTGACGTATTTTAGATTTAGCCTCGCGTTGCCGACGTCGCCGCGATAATACGCGCTAAATTCGTCGTCGTAAGGCGTCTTTAGCTCCCTGATAGGACGGCGGTTATTAGCTAGTCCGCCGCACGTATACGCCCCGCCGTACGAGCTTCTCTCGCAAGTCTCATACATCCTATATACGCCGTTATACATCTTGTACGCGAAAAAGTTTCGTCCGTAGTAGCGGTTTAGTCCGATTCCTACGAAGTTTTTATCCGCAAATTCGTACTCGGCTAGCAGCCTCGGGGCTAAATTTACGTCGTTGTTATCGCCGTTTCGCTCGATACGAAGTCCGGGACGAAATTTAAACGCGCCAAACCTCATCTCGTCTTCGAGATAAAGGGCGAGATTGGTTTGCGTGGCCTTGGTTTTTACGGCGTAGTAGTAGGTTTTTTTCGATAGATATTGACCGACCGCGCCTTGAGATGCGAAGCTATCGTCTATGACGCAAGTTTTATCGCCGGAGATGCACGTTCCGCTCATCAAAGGCTTTGGCGTTCCGTAGGATACGCGGGTGCGCGGTATCTCGTAGCTGCCGCTTTGTCTAGCTATCTCAAAGCCCGATTTTACCAGATGCGATGCGCCCAGCGCTTCAAATTCCTTCACGCTTGCGTCGAATTTATACGCTAGCTTATTTTGGCGTTGTTCAAAATCGTTTAATCCTCCTATGCCCGAGCCGAAATTCGGGCTAGGGTTGGTTCCCCAGTTTTTGACGTTTGAGAGTTTGTAACCATAATACTCGGTATCATGCTCATAGTCGCGGCTGTTTTGCGAGGTGGAGTAGCTAAGCGTCTGCTCTAAAAATACCCCCTCAAGATCGGCCTACGCCTCGAGAGTCGCGACGTAACCGCCGTATTTTAGCGTGAGCTGGGAGTCTAGGTACCGCTTGGCGGAGGTGTAGTTATCTAGCCTAGAGTACAAAAAGCTCGGCTTTAGCGTAAATTTATCGCTCACGCCCCAAACGCCTTTTACAAAAAGATTATCATTAGTCTGCCTGTCGTTTGGAAACGAGTATAAATTTTGATTTATCTGTTTTTTGTTGTAGTGGTTTTCTATGACGGATCGGTGCCTCGAGTAGTCTAGCAAAAGGCCGAAATTCTGCGTCAAATACCCCTCTGCGCCGACTCTATACCTACGCTTTTTAAAGTCGCTCATATCGGCTAGATCGCCGTCGTCGTATCTTTGCTCGGCGGAGGCGTCTTTATAAATTTTGCTCCAATCCCCGCCCGTATAAGAGTAGCTAAGTACGCCGTGAAAGCCGCTTTTGGGGTCTCTGGTTTTAGCGTTCACGGCGCCTCCTTGAAAGCCGCCGTACCTAGCCGAGACCGCGCTATCTAGCACCTCGACGCTACCTAGCAGATCCGTATCTACGCTCATGGCTTGCGAGCCTATCGTACTGTCGCTCCAGGGGTTGTTGTGGTTATTCCGCGTGCTTTTTTTAGGGTCTAGGTCGTTATTTATGCTTGCGCCGTCTAGGGTAAAGTTGTTTTGATAGTAGCTCGCGCCGTTTATGCTGATATCTTGCGGAGCCAGCTCGCCCGCCCGCACGCTTTTGGCGTTTTTCGCGCTAAAGGCGACATTTGGATTGCCTTTTAAAAGATCGGTTATGCCGTGATTTTTAGACGTTATCAGATCCATATCCGCGCGCGTTAGTTTTCCTGGTTCTTTCGTAGCGTTGGCGTCAGTGCTGACCTCGACTTTATCTAGTACGACCTCCGCGGCGTTTAGCGTACTAAAATTTAACGCCTTTAAAGCGGTTAAATTTAAAGAGCCTTTATGGGCGTCGCGACTCGCGGCCAAATGCGAAAGCGGCAAATTTAGCGCCGCAACCGCTACGAAAAGGCTAGCCGTTTTTTTCATAATTATCCTTAGTTAAATTTATTTGTCGGTTTTGGGCGTTTGCGTCAAAACCGCGTATTTTAGGCTGCGATAAATTTTATTCGTTTTACGTTTTAGCTTTAAAAAGTCGCTAAATTCAGCTAAATTTACGCCGCAAAGTTTATAAAAAGGCGCCTATTTGCGATTTGCCCTCGCAGCGATTAGGCTTTGTTTTTTAAACGCGCGTTTAAGCCGCAAATTTAAATAAAAAACGCTGCCGGAATTTATTCACCGCTTAAAAAAGCTACGCCAAGCAGGTTTGCTAAGCTCTAAAGCCGCTTTTGCTAAAAATCTAAAAATCGCGCTAAGAGCTAAATTTATCCAGCGCGGGCGTTATTTTTTAGATTTTAAAACCGCCTGATAGCCTTGTTTTTTGAGCACTTCTACGACCGTATTTTCGGCAAAGTCGTCCTGGACGACGATATCGGCCGTTTTAGCTTCCAAATTTACATCAAATTTCTTTACGCCCTTAAGCGTATTTAGCGTCTGCGTGATGACTTCGTAGCAACTCACGCAGGCCATGTTTGGGATCTCGTAAACCAAAGTCTTGTCCGCAAATGCCGCCGTGCAAAGCACCAGCGCTAGAGCTAGCCTTTTCATTCTTTGATACCGACTTTGTATTTTTTGGCTTGGATTGCTTGCACGATGTCCATCACGTTCACGCCGTTATCTGCGGTGATGTTTACGTCTTTGCTTTTTAGATCAAAGCTCACTGCGGTGACGCCCTTGACGCCTTTTGCGGCATCTTCGATTTTTTTGGCGCAGCCGCCGCAGTTCATGTTAGGCACGTTTAGTTCGTAGGTTTGCTCTGCAAAAACAGCGCCGCAAATCGCCGCTAAAAGTAGAATTTTCCTCATCGTCGCTCCTTGAAAATAATATTTGATATGAAACCTGTCTCTTATACACATCTCCGAGCCCACGAGACCGTACTAGATCTCGT
>CALBNA010000115.1 GCA_937896205.1 uncultured Campylobacter sp.
AAAAACCCCCGCCGTTAAAGTCTCGCTTTGCTACGCTTGCCGTATGAAGTCCGCGAAGCATAAGCGCTTCGTAATAATCAAGCCCAAACTCGTCCGGGCTCATTTTCGCTTCGACGCAGGCAAGCAGCCTCTCTACTTTTTTGAGCGCTCGGCCTCGATAGCGGCGTCAATCGCGCCCATAACCGATAGATAACTTAGGCCTTTATCCTCTATCTCAGTCTTAAGTTTTTCTATATTGTCGCCGCCCGTACGCCCGAGCTTCACTTTGATTATGACGAGATCATGCACGAGGCTCATAGTAGAACTTTTACCGTAGCAAAGATCGCGCGGATAGATCTACTTTCGGATATACAAACTAGCCTTAGCGAGGCCTATAAAAAGGGGCAGGGCTTTGGGGAATGGCGAGATAGCATAAAACCCGTTTTAGCAAAGAAAGGCTGGCTAGGAGACGTAAGCGTAACAAATCCAAAAACCGGAGAAGCAAAACAAATTTACGTCGGCTCTAGGCGGCTAAAGCGAATTTTTGAGACCAATATGCGCGTAAGCGTCGCAAAGGCAAGGTATGAAAGCCAGATGAGTAGCGCGGGCGAATACTTCCGTTATAAGGCCGTACTAGACCGCCGCACAAGGCCGGGTCACGCTAAGCTGCACGGTATGATCCTACCAAAAACGCATAAATTTTGGGAGAAAAACTACCCGCCAAACGACTGGGGATGTAGGTGTCAGGTGCAAGTACTCACGCAATACGAGATGCAAAGCTACGGATTTAAGCCCTACGCCGGCACGCCTTTAAACGTAGCTAGCAAGGACTGGGCATATAATCCGGGCAAAAGCGCCCAGAGCCTAGATAGCGTGCTAGCAAAAAAGGCTGCAAATTTAAGCGGTGAACTAAAAAATATAGTAAAAAACGATCTAAAAAACTACGAGCGGGATAGGAATTTATATGTTTGGCAAAAGGGGTTAAACGAGGCCGTAGAGCAAATCATCATAAAGAATGATCCAAAAACACCGATAAATATGGTGCAAGTGGGATTTTTGAGCGAAGCTCTAGCAAAAGCCGCGAGTAAAATTTTAGGGCTAGACGTAAATAGCAGCGGGATAATCCTAACAAAAAAGCACCTATCACACGCAAGCCCGAAGCGTAAAGCAGCCTACGATCACGCTTTTAGAGTGGATGAGATGAAACAAATCGTATCGGTACTTAACGACGAGACTAATGCCTACGCAGATCTTCGAGAGAGACATAAAAACATTATATTCGTATTTAACGACAGTAAAGACAAAACGAAGATAAATTTAATTCCTATAGAAATCAGCAAGATTATCCATAAATTTAAGCAAAGCAACTATGTAATAACGCTTGACAAAGTAGATATTGACGATTTTGAAAAGGCGCTAATAGGCGGGGAACTCGTAAAAATCAAAAAGTAGTAGGCGCGGGCAGGACTCGAACCTGCAACATCGGAGTATTAGTCCTGTGGTTACGCACCCGCTAGGGTTCACATCTTCGCGCCATAGATGATTATAGCCCTTTTACCCTCAAAAGTCAATTTAACTTATTAGTTATCTCGGCAGCCAAAAAGCGCTTGATATTTTCCTCTAAATTCGGCTCTAGCTTTCCGTTTTCATCGACCGGAAAAAACGGACGAGCCGGGATCTTGCTTTTGCCTCCGCGTCCCGCATTTGCGCCGAACTGATGAGCTAGGCCATAAGCAAAGCCTTTGTGCGAGCTATTATTTGAGACGGTTACGCTTTTATTATCGGACGCTATATGCCAATTATCCGCCAAATGTCCGCTATCTCTTAAAATTCTATCCGAACCGCCTCTTTTTACTTTTTGGGCTAGCGTGCTTTGTTTAAGCGGTTTCCAGCTCTGCCCAAGCGGGCTTTTTTGGTTTTCAAACGCAAATTCTATGGAGTTTGAGATCATATTGCCGATAGTATCAAAAGTGCTTTGAGATAGGGCGTTGCCTTCCTCGAGTCGCTTTAGCATCTGGTTTATCTGTTCAAGCCCGTTTATTTCTACGCTCATGCTTTATCTTTCGACTTACAAAAGCGCTCGCTGCGAGACCTTGTTCAAGTCTTGTGAGTCAAAAAAGTCCTCTGCGGCGTTTAGAAGATACGGATTTGCTTTCGTGCCCGGGTGATTTACCTTTTTGCCGAACATCTGCCCCGTCTTTACATTCGCTAGCGCTTTCATCCTCTTTGGTTTGATGACATGAGGAGCGGTGCCGTCGTGGACGAATTTTGCGTATGGGGCAAGCCTTGTGTCTGTCTCTTATACACATCTCCGAGCCCACGAGACCGTACTAGATCTCGT
>CALBNA010000116.1 GCA_937896205.1 uncultured Campylobacter sp.
CTTCACGGCAGCTCACGCCGATATCGGCAGCTGAGTATTTCAGCGCATTATCCATCAAATTTAGCCAAATTTGCGCTAGCATCGAGGCGTTGCTGCGCACAGTTACGGCGGCTAGATCTAGATCAAACTCCCGCCCGCCGTACTTTTGCATCAGCATCGCCGCAGCCTTTCGTAGCTGCTCGTCTACTCGCACGTTTTCGTCTAAATTTACGCCCGCCTGGCTATCTAGTCGCGATAGTAGCAGCATGTCCTCGCACAGCCTACTTAGCGAGTTTGCCTGCTCTTTTATGAGCCCCAGATACTCGTTTCTGCGCGTCTCGTCCGTCTCGTCCTGCGCGATCTCACAGTAGCCGCTGATGACGCTTAGTGGCGTTTTTAGCTCGTGCGAGACGCTTGAAATGAAGTCCTTTTGCATGTAGTCCATTTTTTCCAGCGCCGACGCGGTCAAATTTATATTTGCCGCCAGTTCGTCCAGCTCGTGAAGGTATTCGCTATCTGCGCCGCGCTTGCAGTTTTTGCGCGCGACCCTAACGGCAAAGTCGCCTCTAGCGATCTTTCCCGCCGCTTGCCTAAAGCTCTCGACGTATCTTAAAAAATACGCCGTTACGGCATAAAATATCGCTCCGCCCGCGCCCATCACGATCGCGCAAAAGCTGATAATGCCCCAAAACATCCCCAGCTTCATCTCAAATATCCGCTCGTAAGCTATGATCGCCGCCGACGCCGCGACGCAAAGCACGCAAAAGACGAAGATAAACATCGCCGCCGTGTATGTTTTTAGACTGATTAGGTATTTTTTCTTATTTTGCGTAGTATTCATATTTTATTTCCGTTTTTTTGTATAGACCGATCTCTTTTATGTCACCGTTTTCGTAGTATTTGTCCGCGGGCTTAAATTTGACCGAGGTTTTACGCGTCAAATTTCCCCGCTCGTCCCTGCTTATATCCTTAAACTGCAAGATTTGCCCGATTTTTGCCTCAGATCCGAAGTAATTTACCGACGTATACTCCATCTCGTCGCCGTTTGCGGCGTAGTAATAAACCCATTTTGAGCCCGGGGCTTGCGTGATTTTTTCATATTCGCCGTTTGGCTTGCGTTCAAAGCTTATCTCTATGCCGTGCCGCGGCTCCATATTATTTTCTATCCGCGTTAAAACGCCCTTTTCATCGTAGACATAGCTATCGTCCGTCACTAGCGTCCCGCCGGAATACACCGCCCGAGCGATCATTTTGCCATCCTTGCCGTAGGTAGTTTTCTCCGTACGCGGGTAAAATTTATCCTCGACGTACTTTTCTTTGGCCGTCGCAACTAAATTTTCGCCGTCAAATTCGTATTCGTAGAGATAAACGGCGCTATCTTGATATTTTTTGCGTATTAGCCCGTCTTTGCCGTACTCAAACAAAACCGAGCTGTTTGGCGCGCCGTTTATATGCTCGGTTTCTTGCAGTATATAGCCGTTTTCGTTAAACTCCGTCCACTTTACGCGCGTATTTTCTAGCGTGCCGGGCCGTCTATAGAGTATTCGTACTCCGTAGCCGTCATGCTTTTGACCTCGCCTTTTAGATCCTTTTTGCTCCAGTCGCTTTCTGGCAAAACAGCCGAGTTTAGATAGCAAACCGCCGATGCCGCCGCGAAAATAGCTTTTAAAATTTTCATTTTGTCTCCCCCGCCTCTCACTCGTAAATTTCACCCTTATAGCCGATGCCGCGCACCGTAGCTATCTCAAAGTCCGTGCAGCTTTCTATCTTGCGGCGTAGCTTTTTTACGTGCGTATCGACCGCGCGCTCGTCGCTATCCGTATCGTAGCCCCAGATTTCTTGCATGATTTCAAGACGAGTGAAAATTTTGCCAGGGTTTGAGAGCAGTAAAAAGAGTAGATAAAACTCCTTTGGCGCGAGCTCCACGGCCTCGCCGCCGATTTTTAGGCTAAGTGCCGCATAGTCTAGCTCGGAGTTTTTAAACCTCAGCCGCTTGCCGCTAGCGATCTTGGCTCGGCGCAAAAGCGCGTTTATGCGTAAAATCAACTCCTTTAAATTTAAAGGCTTGCTCATGTAGTCGTCCGCCCCCGTGACAAAGCCCTTCTCCATGCCCTCCATGCCGCTTTTTGCCGTTATCATCAGCACCGGCAGCGACTCGTCTAGCAGTTTGATTTGTTTGGTTAGCTCATATCCGCTAAGACCTGGCATCATGATATCGGTGACGACAAGATCGGCGCGCTCGCTCTCTAGTAGCTTTATAGCCTGCTCCCCGTCAAAAGCCGCAAGCGGCAAAAAGCCCTCATGAGCGAGCTTTAGGCAGATTATTTTATTTAAATTTTCGTCATCCTCGGCGACTAAAATTTTAAACATTTATTCTCCTTAAATTTGCCCCGAATTTAACGGGCAAGGCGATAAATTTTGTCCTATTTTATCAAATTTAACGAGAAATGGACGGGTAAATTTAGCGAAGCATCATCAAAACGCCGATGACGCAGATGATAACGGCCGTAAAAATCTCCAAAAGTCGCAGGTGGGTTTGCAAAAATTTCTTTAGTATCGCTCCGCCCAGCGCATAGAGGCTAAGCGAGCAAAACTCGATAAAAACGAGCGTAACCGTGATAGAGAGTATGCGCGGCAGGCTAAAAGGATCGTTCGCGTCCAAAAAAGTCGGTAGCAAAGCCGATAGAAAAATCCACGCCTTAGGATTTGAGATGCAGACCACGGCGCCGTTTAAAAACATCTGCTTTTTGCTTGGTAGCTGCGAGACCTTCGTGATACTAAGCTGCCCCTTGCTAAAAAACAGCATAGCGCCAAGATATAGCAGATAAAGCCCCGCAATGATATTTAGAGCCTTAAACGCAAAGCTATAATGCGCCAAAACCGCGCCAACTCCTAGCATACAGCAAATACCTACGAAGGCCAGAGACGCCAGCTGTCCCGACATCATCGGTAGCGCGCGCACGTAGCCCAGGCTCATGCCGATAC
>CALBNA010000117.1 GCA_937896205.1 uncultured Campylobacter sp.
CGCTTCCAATTTTCGGTGCTAAATGCGTATAAGCTCAGCACCGCCACGCCCTCGTCGATGCAAAACTCGCACATCTGCTCCACGACGTTTGCGCCAGTTTCGTGCCCTTTGGTACGTAGCAAACCGCGGCGCTTAGCCCATCTGCCGTTGCCGTCCATTATGATCGCGAGGTGATTTAGCTCGTTCATTTTAGCCCTTAAAATCAATTATTTTGCCGCTGGGATTAAAAAAAGCGGCGATGTTTTGCGTCGTTTGAGTTTCGCAGTCAAATTCATTTCGCAAGAGCCTAGCGACCTTGTCAAACGGCGTCTGCGCGCTGATTATCCTGGCGCCTTTTAGCGTAAAAATAATCGGAGCGAAATTTGAAAAAATAAGGTAAATTTGACTCGTCCGGGCGCTGTCAAATTTCATCTGAAAAACCCCTTTTATGCCGTTATAAACAAACGAAATATTAATGATATTTTTTTGTAGCGCAAGCAGCATTTGAGCTAGATTTTCAAGCGTTTCTCGCGAGTCTGCCGCGCTAAGGCCATTAAATATACATTCATAAAACCAGTTTAGATCGGGCTCGATTATCAGCCTTTCTATCAGCGCGAGTCCCTCAGGCGCGGCGTAGGCTAAATTCGGCTTTTTAAAGAGATTTCTTATCACGATATTTTCGGTGCCGCTTGCGATCTCGCCCCAGTATTCGCCGTCCACGTCGAGGCTTTTCGTGCTTTTCGTGCTTAGGATTTTGTTGCCCATTTTAAGATTGTAGCGATTGTAGCCCGTCTTTTCGGCGACTTTGATACTGATGGGCAGGCTCGCGTTTAGAGCCGTGCCCGCGCCGCCGCTTGCGATTTTTTGCACTCGTGAGACGGGATTTATCATAGCTTTCTTGCTAAATTTACGATTTGCATCGCCGCGTCCTCTTTGGACGTTAGCACGATATTTTGCGCGTCGCGATACGTGATAAAAGTGATTTGCGTGCTATCGGAGCCAAAATTTATATCGCCGCCCAGCACGTTTAGACAAACGGCGTCGAGGCTCTTTTTTTCAAGCATATTTTTTGCGTTTTGCATAGCGTTTGAGGCGTCCGTTTCCATTTTAAAGCCGATTTTTTTGACGTTTTTAAAATCCGCCAAAGAGCCCAAAATATCCTCGTTTTGCGCGAGTTCTAGCGTCCAAATTTCGCCTAAATTTTGCTTTTTTAGCTTGCCTTCAAATTTGGTTTTAGGAGTATAGTCGCTAACCGCAGCAGCCATCGCGAGTAAAATTGCGTCCGTCAAATTTGCACGTAACAGCTCTTTTAGCTCCGCCGAGCTTTGAAATTTGAGCGTTTTATAAGGCGCGTTTGCCGCCTCAAAGCTAGCTATCAGCGTCACGTCCGCACCTGCGTAGTAAAATGCGTCGGCAAGTGCTCGCGACATCTTTCCGCTGGATAGATTTGTCACGGCTCTTACGTCGTCGATCTTTTCGCTCGTGGCGCCGCCCGTTACGATCACTTTTTGTCCTTTAAATTTTGGCTCAGCGAGCATCCTTTTGGTTTCGTAGATAATCGTAGAAAGATCGGCTAGCGCGCCTTTGCCCGTGTCACCGCATGCTAGGGTTTTTTCTACAGGCTCGATAAATCTCGCGCCGTTTGCCGCTAAAAACTCGAAATTTTTGCGCGTAGAGAAGTGGTTTAGCATTTTATCGTTGGCTGCGGGCGCGATGAGTAGGGGAGCCGGACTAGCTATCAGAGTCTGCATAAAGACGTTATCGCAAATGCCGCTAGCAAGCTTGTTTATCGTATTTACGCTAGCAGGCGCGATCAAGATGAGATCGGTTTTGGCGTAGGCGATGTGGTTTAGTCCGTCCTGCCAGCTCTCCGTGCGCGAGGTTAAAATTTTATGCTCGCACAGCGCCTCAAAGCCCGCTTCCGAGCAAAATTTGAGTGCTCCTTCACTAAGCATAACTCGCACGTCCGCGCCCTCTTTTTTTAGCGCGGATAAGATCTCATAAGCCTTATAAAACGCGATACTGCCGCAAACCGCGAGCAAAATTTTTTTATTTTTTAGCATTTTCGTCGCCGCTTTTTGCGTCGTTAAAAAATTTATAGAAAAAGCCTTCTTTATTTACCTGTTTCGTGCGGCTGATGGCTAGCGCGCCGCTTGGCACGTCGCTAGTTACGGTGCTTCCCGCGGCGATTAGCACGTCGTCGCCGACTTTTACGGGAGCGACTAGCTGGGGGTCCGAGCCGATAAAGACGTTTTTTCCGATTATCGTTTTGTGCTTGGCCTT
>CALBNA010000118.1 GCA_937896205.1 uncultured Campylobacter sp.
TTTTTTTACCGCATTCATCGGCTCGGCGCTTTTTAGCTCGGTTTTTAGCTCTTCGATCTCGCCGCGCCAGGCTTTTGCGAGATTTAGCGCAGCTTTTGAGCACACGGCCTCGATCCTGCGCACGCCCGCACTCACACCACCTTCTTTAGTGATAAAAAACGCTCCGATCTGGCTTAAATTTGCCACGTGCGTACCGCCGCAAAGCTCCTTGCTGACCTCGCCGAAGCTTAGCACGCGCACCTTGTCGGCGTATTTTTCGCCAAATAGCGCAATCGCACCGCTGTTTTTGGCATCCTCGACATCCATTATCTTTGTTTTTGCCGCGATACTCTCGGCGATTGCGCTATTGACAAAATTTTCGATCTTCGTTAGCTCCTCCGCCGTCACTGCCTTTGGATGCGAGAAGTCAAATCTGAGTCTGTTTGCCTCGACGCTAGATCCGGCCTGTGCAATATGCGTTCCCAGCACGCTTCTAAGCGCGGCATGGAGTAGGTGCGTGGCGCTGTGGTGGCGTGCGATCTCGGCTCTTTGCTCGCTTACTTTTAGCTTTACGGTATCGCCTATTTTAAGCTCTTTTTTAACCGCAACGTTTGATAAATTTAGTCCGAAAAACTTCTGCGTATCTAGTACGTCGGCCGCACCTACGATCTCGCCGCTGTCGCCTGCCTGGCCGCCGCTTTGGGCGTAAAAAGGCGTCACGTCAAACATCGCCCAGCCTTGCTCGCCCGCTTTTAAAATTTGAGTTTCTTTAAAGTCCTCGTCAAGCAGCGCTAAAACCTTGCTCGTGCGCTCAAGCTCCTCGTAGCCGCTAAATTTATTTTCGCCGAATTTTTCTAAAAGCGCCTTAAAATCGCCCTTTGCGCTCTTGTCGCCGCTGCCTTTCCAAGCAGCCTTAGCGCGCGCTTTTTGCTCGCTCATTAGCTCGTCAAATTTTGCTTCGTCTACTTTGAGTCCTTTTTCGCGTAGCATGTCGGCGGTAAGATCAAGCGGAAATCCGAACGTATCGTAAAGCTTAAACGCAGCCTCGCCGCTAAAAATATCTTTCGTGCGCGCTAGCTCGCTCTCAAAAAGCTCTAGTCCGCTTGCGATCGTGGCTAAAAATCTCTCTTCTTCGAGCCTGATTTGCTCTTTTACTGCCGCTTTTTTCTCGTTTAGGTAGGCGTAGTGACCGCCCATTAGCTCGCAGACTTTATCGACGAGACGGTACATAAATGGTTCTCTGATTCCAAGCAGATATCCGTGTCTGATCGCGCGGCGCAGGATACGGCGAAGCACGTAGCCGCGGCCCTCTTTATCAAATGTAGTGCCTTGAGCCAGCAGGAAAGTCACAGAGCGGATGTGGTCGCTGATGACGCGGTAGCTAGCGCCGCTCTCGTAAGCGTAAGGCTTGCCGCAAAGCTTTGCGACTTCTTCGATAAGAGGCATAAAAAGCGAGCTATCGTAGTTGCTAAATTTGCCTTCCATTATCGCCGTGACGCGCTCAAGCCCCATGCCGGTGTCGATGCTAGGTTTTGGTAGCGGAGTTAGCTTGCCGTCGCTACTGCGCTCGTGCTGCATAAAGACTAGGTTCCAAATTTCAAGAAATCTGTCGCCGTCGCCGCCCATGTAGTCCTCAGGCGTGTTAAAGTGCTCGCCGCCCTGGTCATAAAAGATCTCCGAGCACGGTCCGCACGGTCCCGTATCGCCCATCTGCCAGAAGTTATCGTGATCTCCGAATCTATAAATGCGCTCCTTTGCTATATGCTGCTCCCATAGCACAAACGCCTCATCGTCGCTCTCGTGAACGGTCACGTATAGGCGGTCTTTGGGTAGTTTTAGCACCTGCGTGACGAACTCCCACGCATATGCGATCGCGTCTTTTTTGAAGTACTCGCCGAAGCTAAAGTTTCCAAGCATCTCAAAAAACGTGTGGTGGCGCGCGGTGTAGCCGACGTTGTCTAGGTCGTTGTGCTTGCCGCCTGCGCGGATGCAGGTCTGACAGCTCGTGCGGATCGGTGGGGTAGGGCGCGGTACTTCGCCGGTAAAAATGCTCTTAAACGGTACCATGCCGGCATTTGTAAAAAGCAGCGTAGCGTCGTTTGGCACTAGCGGCGCGGACGGAATGATCTCGTGACCTTTGCTTGCAAAAAAATTTAAATAAGCCTCTCTAATATCCATCGTTTTTTCCTGATTAAAGTTTTAAAATAGGGCTGATTTTAGCATAAATTTAATAAAACTTGTTTGAGACCCGCTATAAAAAGGCGTCGGTAAAATTTAAAAATAGCTCGCATTATCCGTTTAATTACTATTTTTGACTATAATTGCCCAAAAAACATTAAAATTTGGAAAAAAGATTATGAAAAAAAGAGTTGCGATAATAGGATTTGGAAACGACGCGAAGCACTACTATAACGAGCTTCGTCGCTCCGAACACTTCGAGCTGGCGGCGATTTTTGACGGCGTTAAAAATAGCGAAATTTGCGGACGGATTCCTTTTTACGATAATATAAACGACCTTTTGGACTCCGTGCGCATCGACGCTCTTATCGTCACTGATACGCACAAATATCTAAATTTGATACCTAAATGCCTAAATTTTATAAAATTTATCATGCTTGATCCTTGGCTTTGCAAATCAGGCGAGATAAGAGAGTTAAAATACTGCTTTAAATCCCAAAATATAGGCGCTTACGTGGCTTTTATAGATAGATTTAATCCCGTTATCGCCTCTATAAAAAAAGAACTTGCCAAAGAAAAAGATATTTTTTCGATAAATATCGCTCGCGGCTTTAATAAAGGCGTAAATTTGCAGCTTGAAATTTTACAAAACATCGATGTTGCAAGATATATAACCGGTAGCGAGATAATCTTTAGCAATAAAATTTCAATCCAAAACGACGATAAAAGAAGCGAAACCGACTCGCTTTTTCAGCTTAAATTTAAAAACCAGACGTTAGCTAGTATCCACAACTCAAAGCGCTTTAAAGCAGAACGCTTTACGATCGAATTTGCCGCGAACGGTGGAGTTTATTTCGGCGATATGCTGGGCCTTAAGCTAAACAAATACACACTTGACGGGCAGCAAAATTTGAAAGTTTACAGCGACGTTTCGCCGATTAAAGCGCTACTAAACGAGTTTTATCAAGCCTGCTGCGGCACAAAAAGTGATCTAAGCACACTCGAAGATGCGCTAAAGGCTCAGGAGATTTGCGAATGAGGCTTATTTTGCTACTAAATATGGGTGGACCAAACGACCTTAGCGAGGTTGGGGTTTTTTTAAAAAATATGTTTAACGACCCGTATATCTTGGGGATAAAAAGCCCGATTTTGCGCAAATTCGTGGCATTTATGATAACTAGCTCGCGCCTAAAAACTGCGCAAAATAACTACCGCCAAATCGGCGGCAAGTCGCCTATCTGCGAGCTTACGGCGAGGTTGTGCGGTAAAATTTCGCATTTTTTAGACGATGATACGGCGGTAGCTTTTGCTATGAACTACACGCCGCCTTTTGCGAAGGATGTTTTGGCTGAGTTTACGGAGGCTTCGGAGATCGTCGTTTTTCCTCTCTATCCGCACCATTCGTTTACGACCGTAACGTCTAGTATAAGCGACTTTGAAAAGGCACGGGCCGAGCTAAATTTAAAGGCGAAAGTAAAAATCGTCGAGCCGTTTTTTGAGGATGAGAGATATAACGAGGTCATCGCGGACGACATCGAAAAAGCTGCGCGTAATCTAAACTCAGGCGAGATAACGCTGGTATTTTCGGCTCACTCTTTGCCGCAAAAGATGATCGATGCGGGCGACGTTTATGAGGAGCATGTCAAGCGTCACGTTCAAATTTTAACCGAAATTTTGGAAAAGCGAGGAGTTAAATTTAAGCAAATTTTGCTCGCATACCAGTCAAAGCTAGGCCCCGTAAAGTGGCTCGAACCATCGCTAAATCAGGCATTGGCTGAGTTAAAAGACAAAAAAGCGCTCGTTTATCCGATCTCGTTTTGTATCGATAACTCTGAAACCGTTTTTGAGCTGTCAAAGGAATTTCGCCATATCGCAGACGAGCTAAAATTTGATTTTTACGACGTTGTAGACTGTCCAAACGATAATGAAAAATTTGCTAAATTTATCGCAGATAGAGCTAAGGAATAAAATTTGCTTGCGATAATGTATCTTTTATAAAGGATGCGAAATGACGATCGAAGAGCAAAAATTTATCCAAAAGATTTTGGCCGAGCTTGCGCAAAAAGTTGCTGAAAAGAGTGCAAAAGCAGCAAAAGAGGGCGACTTTGAACAGGAGCTCAAAAAAGCTACCGTGCAGGTAAAAACCTCCAAAGAGCCTGATGTAGAGGGGTTTAAAAGAACCCTTGCCGAGCTTGGAGCGGCTGGATTTTTATCGCAGATGAACGAACAAAAAATCCAGGAAAAACTAAGGGTCAAAAAAGAGGAGCTGATGGAGGCTCTAGGGCTAAATACCGATATGAAAAAAAGCCTAAGAGATGAGCTTGAAACCGTACTGGACGATCTTTTGACCAAATACGAAAAGGAGCTACGAGCTAGTTTGCAAAGCAACTCCTTGCTAGAAAAACAGCAAGCCTTACAAAATAAAAATCCGTCAATGCTGGGCACGGTTTTGGGTATCGTATAAATTTGGTGTAGTTTTAAGTCGCGGCAAGCTGGCGGGGAAATTTGGGCTTGATGCCTAGTGGTTAAAGTCTTAGAAGCTTGACGAGGCTAAATTTGCATGTTTTGAGTGTGGTTGCTTATAGGATTTTTGGAATTCATATAAAATGGCTATTTTCTCTTACAATCATCAAATTAAAAAATAGCTTTTCAAATTTGATCTTGCTAAATTAAACAATCTTGTATTTAAAACTACCTATTGGTGTTACACAAATTTGCATATCATTAAAATTTAAGCAATGCGTCGCGAAGTCGGTGATAAATGATTGAAATTTGATTGGTGGTTTTGTGTATTTAAAAAAGTAAGAAGGCGAGAGTTTATCTCGCCTAAATTTGATTAATAAAGTCCAAATTTGCCGTCAGAGCGTTTGTAGATCACGCGCATTTTGGCATCCATATCGTTAAATACGTAAAACTGCGCATCGCTATCTTTTAGCTTTTGCATAGCCTCTTCGATTTCTAGGGGCTTATATAGCTCAAGCTCCATAGGGATTATCTCATCTACCTCGCCATCGTTTATATGTTCGTCGGCGATCGCAGCTCTAACCGCTTTGCCGTCGTCTTTATTTTTGACGGTGGTGTTTTTGTCGTGCTCGCGGCGAAGTACTTTTGATGCGCGCTCAAGCGCAAGATCAACTGCGGCGTATAGATCTTTATCTTTGTGACGGATTACGATCGTGTCTTTTTTTGCCAAATTTAGCGCAAATTCTACGCTAAAGCCTTTTTTGCCGTTTTTTTCGTCCGCTGAAACTACGCAGCGACCTGAAATTATATCCAGTCCGTATTTGTTAAGCGCATCAAATGCGTTTTCTATGTGCTGTTTGATTGGGTCCGTTAGGTCAAATTGTTTACCTACGATGCTTAGATTCATCATCTCTCCTTTACGTTAAAGTGCTAACATTATAGCATATAAAGTATTATTTTAGAGCTTTTGAATCGTGCGTCTGTGAATTCTTATCGGCGGGACATTGGCATTTGCTGACCTAACGACTACGTCTAATATAACCGTTCCGGCGGATGCTGCTGTAGATATCGGGATTACCGCCGTACCTCTACCGGCAGTACCGTCACAAGCTCCTATAGTGCCAAATACCCTGTTTATGGTTACTCTGATATCAAATAAGGATGTGTTTTGGGCTCCGGTAGGATAAAACGTTTGCGGGACTATCACCGCATTTTCGTCTAAGCTTGCACAGTTTGCCGCTTGCGTAAAATCCACCCGCAGGAGGTTAAAAATAGCTATTTCTGTAGCGCCCTGAGCCAGAAGTTCAGCTTGTTCTCGTAAAAAAATATGAGTGGTTTGTCTTGCTGTAGTCGCCGAGATATTTAATGAAAACATGCCTAAAGTAGCAATTAAAACTATAAAAATAATCGCAGTAACTAAACTAAAACCTTTTCTCATTAGTATATCGCCTTTGTTTTGCATACGGTAGTTTCCTCTTCGCCGTTACCAAGCGATCTGCCGGCATCTCTTATGCATAGCTTTAAAACCATGACATTATTGAGTTCTGTAAAATTAAATCTGGTTACATTTGTTGCTAGTATATCCGAGCTTCCGTCATTGTATTCTTCTCCTGCCCATGGGCGAAAATTATAGTGAAGCAATAAGTTAAAATCTCCGTTAGCGCTAGCTTGACCAGGGACTACTGCATAAGCGGTATGAAGTAGATAATACTGTTCGGAAATAAGTTGACCTCTATAATTTCTAATACTTAATACGGTGTCGGCGGTATCATTTGCAACCAAAGCTACAGACTGTGCGCTTGTGCGATTATAGCCAAAAGATGAATTTACATTTAGACCCGTACCTTTAAATATCAAACCTATATTTCCATTGTTTAAACTAGCCCGTCCATTGGTAAGATCTCGTATGTTTTGATTTGCGGAAGCTGGATCGGTTTGTAAATTTTGCACTAAAAGCCTACTTCCAGGCGTTGATAGTTGTCCGCTGTTTGTTGCAGCGTTTTTTGCGGCGCTAGTATTTGGATTATTTAGGTCTATAAAGCCAGTCCAGCTACCGTCTTGAAAACTTTCGTAGCTATAGGTTATCCATTCAAGAATAGGATAGGTGCTATTTAGCCCCGCCCCACTCGTAGATACGAAAACTCCGTCTCCGTTGGCGGCCGGCCGCTTTCCTATCGTTGAGCCTCTAACGCGAATGGAAAGCCGTTTTGCAATTTGCTCTAAAACTAATTCGGTTTGCATTTCTAGAGTGTTTATAGCTCTACTTTGAAGATAATTTCTATATATATTCAAGGTTATTTCCACCCCGGCATAGGATATTATTCCCATTATAACTATGACCATCATAAGTTCAATCAAGGTAAAGGCTTTTTTCATTTCTATTACCACACTTTAGTTAAAAGTGCAGGTGCATCGCCTATATTTGCAGAGTAAGCTCTCAAGATTATTTGATGGCCATTATTATTAGCCCTGGTATTATTTGTGGTGACAGTGATGGTCACTTGTTTTATATCCTGATTTGCCGCTCCTGACATATTAGTGTTGCTTACGCTGGTTACAAGGGTTGAACTTATAATATTATCTCTGCTGTAGGTGGTGGCACCTTGAGGGATATTATTCATATTTATCCTATTGTTATTATAAGAATTAAGATTTTGTTCCCAAGATGCACATGGGGCATTTCTTGCTATTGCAGAAAAGTTTCGCCTTCTTGCGCCATCTATCCCATTTAAAGCGTAAAAATTAGCCAAGCCGCCGAATATAGGAGTTGGAGCAAGCTGAAGTGAGATATCGTTAGTGCAGCCCCATGGAGCAGTAAGTACTAACCCCATCCTAGTTTTGCCGTCCATGACGCTTTCTTGAACAAGGGCCAAGCGATTATTCTCCGATACTTTTGCAATTAAATTTGGCACCGTCGCCATAGTTAACCCTACTATTACGATCGATAATATAAGCTCGATTAAGGAAAAACCCTTTTTTTTCACCAGTCTAACCTTTTGTTTGGTTTGTTTGATACGGTACTATTTAGTTCATTTGCTCCGCCGTCTATGCTTTGCGTACCCACGACGGTGCCTACCCCATCATTCTTCTGGTCTGCTTTTAAGGCTCGCCCGCCCCATGTCATGCCGATATTACCTCTAGTAAATGTGGCATTAAATCTATTTGTAGCTGCTGCTGCATTGATCGGATCGAATACTAACCAGCTTGATGCATTCATTGAGATGACATCTGTTATTATTGCTCTACTTGATAGTCTTATGGTCTCTACACCATTTACTATAACTATAGGATTGGGTGCTAATGCGGTTGTTGTAGCAGCATGTCCAAATACCCCATGCGTTCCAAGGTTGATATTTTGATGCGTAGTATTGACAAACCAATTATTTGTTTGAGGTAACGCATTAGCTGCATTGATTAAAGGATATCTTGCCACATTGCATGCATTGCAATAGATGCCATAGTATACATCCGCATTAAAGCCGCTTGCGGGTCCAATGTAGTCTGGGGCATATACTTGACCGTAGTAAAATTGCGTCGTACTGACGGCGGCAGGTTTTGTGTATGGGGCGCCATTTATAGGCGAAATACTCGCATCGCCGCTAGCTGCAGATATATTTGCAAAGTTAAATACATCGCTATTTACCTTAAATGGATTTTTAGCTACATTAGTCGTTCTTGCAAAGTTGAAATTTACGGTTACTTTGGCTATACCGTCTGTATCGGCAAATGCGTTTGCCCCTACGGTATAGCGACCCAAATTTGGAGCCGTGCTTGGATCTTTTCTAGTGCTTGATAAAGTATCGTTATCAAAAAATAATATTTCATTATTTATGGCATTTAGGTCTGCGGCTATGACTGCAGGGTTTGTGCTAGTATGATTTACGACTTTTCCACTGTTGTCTGTATAGTCGGGTATTACTTTATCTATGCCTATAGTAAATTTGTTTTGAGTGGCATAGCAGCTTCTAGTGTAAAGTCTTGCGGTATTTCCGCCCTCTATTCTTGCTTGAATATTAAACGTAGCACTAGCTGCCATATTTTCACCCGCATTCTTGTTGCTAGATATATAGGTCATATTGTTGGCAAAATCTGAAATTTGGAACTGATCTATCAATATATCTGTAGGGAAAAATCTATATAAAACTGAACCTGTTATGTCACATCCTATTTTTCCATCTACTTTTGTGGTGCTATCGCTATGTTTTATACAATCTCCGCCACTATCCACAGCGGTAAATGTGCTATCCTTTAGATATAGCCTTGCAGGTCCGATATCGGGGTATGAAAAATCAGAATTTATTGTTCCGACAGTCTTTTTTAATGTTCCTATGCCGTTAGAAAAAGATGCAGTTGTTTTCATGCTTTCTATATTGGTTATTACAGTGCTATCTATCGCGTTTCGGCAAGTAGGAGTAAGGTCGGGACTAAACCTTACGATTTGAGTTTTGTCTTTATCGTCTGCATGGTCGGTGTCGGTCTTTAGATTTTCGGCATAGTTGTTTGCTACTGTATTTGTATTATATACTGCAGCAATACCCATGGCAGGATAGGCTCTACCGCCAATCAATGAAATTCTAGCCGCATCTGATGTAGGCTTTACTGAACCATTAGCGTAGCCTACAAATTTTTCTGGCCTGACTGCAAAGACATCGGATATACATTCTGCTGCGGTGTATTGTTTCGTATAAGGATCGTTGTATGAAATTCTAAAAGATACTGCTCTATATGCATTATTTATTAAAACATTTTTTAAATCTATGATTCCATTGTCCTTGTTTAGTTCTACTTCTGCTATAGGCGATGCTAAGATAGAATTTCCACCAGGACAACTATCAACCGCGTCTATTCTTACCTTTATGGGTTCATCTGGACCTTTTGGTGCGCTACCGGTAGGTAGGTTGGAGTTCATATATGCTATCTTTGCATCAAACGGTTTTCCTGCTAACTGAGTATATAAATTTTCAGAGTCACCTTTTTTCGTAAATTTCTCGTTTACGATTTTAAATGTAGCTATATCAAATACCTGTCTCTTATACACATCTCAGAGCCCACGAG
>CALBNA010000119.1 GCA_937896205.1 uncultured Campylobacter sp.
GCTTTTATGGGCTTAGCTTTAACGTAAAAAAGGGCGTCTTGATTCCGCGCCCCGAGACTGAAATTTTAGTCGAAAAATCGCTTGAGATTTTATCAAATTTACCCGCACGAAAGGGGTCGCCCCTAGTTGCCGAGATAGGTACGGGAAGCGGGATAATCAGCATCTGCCTCGCGCTAAACTCAAACGCTAAAATCATAGCCTCCGATGTCAGCGACGAGGCGTTAAATTTAGCTCGCGAGAACGCGGCGAAATTTGGCGTAGAGGACAAAATAGAGTTCGTAAAATGCGCGTATCTGGATCAAATTTACGGGCAGTTTGATCTGCTAGTTTCAAATCCGCCTTATATCGCGCAGGACTACAGGCTTGATAAATTCGTACTAAACGAGCCGCACGAGGCGCTCTTTGGCGGTGCGGCTGGCGACGAGATCTTAAAAAACATTATCCTAGTCGCTAAAAATCGCGGCGTAAAATACCTAGCCTGCGAGATGGGCTACGATCAACGAAAAAGTATGCAAAGCGCGCTTAAATTTAACGGGTTCGAGGCGGAGTTTTATCAGGATTTGGCCGGATTTGACCGCGGATTTGTCGCGCGAAATATATTTGCAAATTTCTAAATTTGCGCGCAGTTTTGGCTTTTGCTGGTAAACTAAATTTGACCGAGTTCGCGTCAAATTTTGGGCTTGCAAATTTTCGTCCTTCTTGCTCAAATTTAGCGGATTTTAAATGCTATAACCCTAAAATGCGTGCAGTAAATCAAAAAAAGGAAAATCATGAAAAGCGTTTATTTTTTACTTTTGGGCGCGCTCATCGGCACGGAGCTGGCTCTGGGCGCTTTGGTTGCGCCCACGATTTTTTATCCGCAGAGCATACTTGGCGAGGGCGTACTCACGCAGTTTCAAAGCGGCAAACTGATGGCTACGATATTTGTTAAATTTAACTACGCCTTGCTAGCCGTTAGCGTCCTGATCGCGCTTTACGAGCTTGCCTCGTTTAGATCCAGCGTCAAATTTGCCGCTAAATTTAGCATGAATATGCTCTGCACGATAAATTTAGCCCTCGTGCTCTCGTTCGTATTTTACTTCACGCCCTACATCATGGACGCGCAGGCGGCTGGCGAGGCGGCGACGCAGACGGCCGAGTTTGCGCAGATGCACGTAGCTAGCGAGTGGACGATGAAGCTGATGTTGTTTGCGCAGCTTGCTTTGTTTTTTATCAAATTTAAAACCGCCGAAAAATGAGCGCGAAGCCAGATATCCAAATTTTAACCGATTTTCTCTCCGACTACACGACGGCGATGGTGAGCGCGGGCACCTACACCGCGCGCGTCGAGAAGTGCGTAGACCGCGTGGCTAGGCGCTATGGCTACGACGTTAGCGTGACGATTTTCGTGAAGTATTTTACCATTAGCGTCATGGACTCGGCCGACAACTCCCTGCGCCGAACCTACGTAAAAAAGATCCCGCTGGGACAGGTGAGCTTTAACCGCATTTCCGAGCTTTCGTCGCTTAGCTGGCGGATTTTGGATGAAAATTTGAGCTTAGACGAGGCAAAAGAGCAGTTTGAGGGCGTCATGCGAATAGGGGCGAATAAATTTGCAAGCTCGCTTATTTTGATCAGCCTTGCAAATGCGGCGTTTTGCAAACTTTTTGGCGGCGATATGGGCTCGGTAGCTTGCGTATTTTTCGCGACGCTCGTGGGTTATAGCCTTAGATTTGCGCTTGCTAAAATGGGCGTAAATTTAAAAATCCAGTACGTTTTGGTCTCGTTCGTGGTCTCTTTTATCGCCTATCTTGGCGTATTTTACGGCTTTACGCACACTAGCGACGTGGCGATCGGCTCGTCGATACTATTTTTGATGCCGGGCGTTTTTCTCATAAACTCGGTCTTTGATATCATAAACGACAACACGCTTGTAGGCATCAGTAGAGCCGTAAGCACGGGCATATTGATACTTTGCATCGCGGTGGGCGTCTATATCACGCTCTCGCTTAGCAATGCGGAGATTTTACATGTTTGAGCTTTTGACTGCGACTCTCATAGACGGTGCTTTTGCGGCGGTGGCGGGGCTTGGCTTTGCCTACGCTAGCTCTCCGCCAAAAAGGACTCTCGCATTTTGTGCGCTACTTGCAGCATTTGCGCACGCTAGCCGCTTTTGGATCATGCAGATGGGGTTTTTTAACATCAGCGTCGCTACGCTCATCGTCTCTTTTTTGAGCGGAATTTTAGGTATGCTCTTTGCCAAACGGCTCAAAGTGCCGGCCGAGATCATCGCGTTTCCCGCACTTTTGCCGATGGTGCCGGGAGTCTACGCGTATAAAGGCATTTTGGCGCTGTTTTCGTTTCTAAACGAGCCTGATATCGCTAAGAAAAACGAATACCTAATCATATTTTTCGATAACGCGATCACGACCACGACGGTTTCGCTAGCGCTTGGCGTCGGGGTTTCGGTGGTGCTGATTTTATTTTACGATCAGTCCTTGATGATTACTCGCGGCGCTAGGTGCGATCTGGCGACGAGAAAGCCCAGCGAAAAGTAAATTTTGTGCAGCGTCTTTAAATGAGCTAGAAAATTTTGCCATGTGATAGACTACATGCCAGTCTTGGGGCAAAATTTTCGTCGCAGCATTTAAATCTATCTTAAAATACTTCCGCTAGTTGTTTTGTTAAAATTTGGCAATCCGCCAAATTTTGATCAAATTTAGCTCTCGAAACGGGGGTTAAATTTGATAGCCTTTCTTATCTTTACCCTAAATTTTTTCTCAAATTTACCGATATAGTTTAAAACTCGTTTTAAAGGATTGAAAATGATAAGCGGCTCAAATTTAAACATTTCTACGGCAAATTTCAAGTCAAATTTAACTCCTGCAGATAAAACCGCTAAGACGAATTTGGCGAACGAGCAAATGCAAGCTTCAAAAAGCAAAGAAGAAATCCAAAAAGAGCTGCAAGAATACAGAAGTAAAACCATCATAGAAATCGTAAAAGATGCTATCGAGATAGACGAAAGCGACGAAAACTGGATAACAAAGACGATTGATAAGATAGACGGCATATTATCCAAAAAATATACGGCCGAAGAGCTGCGCGGTATAGGACAAAAAGAGCCTGAGAGCAAAGAAGACGTCATCGACTCTACTCTACAAACCTATATGTGGATGCTAATGAGTAACTCCAGAGATGGTAAACCCACTATCTGGGGTAAAATTTTAGGATTTGGAACCAAGCAGGAGCAAGAGGAACTAAACGCATTTAGAGACTCTTTGCCAGAAGGAGCCGCCATGAGCGACTTTGGAGATAGTTTAATGCATAGAGCCGACATTAGTATAGAAGACTTTAAAAAACTCTATGCGCAGGACGTCGAAAAAACTATGAAAGCACGCAAAGAGATGAACGAACAAATGCGCAAAGAACTCGAGGAATATAACGTAAATTTAGCCAAGCAAAATAGAGAAGTTAAATTTAAACCTATCCAAGCTACAAGCAAAAGCAAGACTTACGAGGATAAGGATATTAGACGCGAGTTTTTCGAGAATTTTCTAAAAGCCGAACGAGAAAAAGGGACGGATATAACGAAGATTTTAAATCAACTAGCAAAACTAGGTAAATTTGACGTAAAAGCATAAAGGATTAATATGATAAGCAGCATAAACGGATTTAACGCAAACGTAAATTATGATTTTAGTAGCTCTCATGGGCAAAA
>CALBNA010000120.1 GCA_937896205.1 uncultured Campylobacter sp.
CCTCTTCGTCGGCAGCGTCAGATGTGTATAAGAGACAGGTCTTTTAGCTCGATATCAAGCTTTTTTGCCTCCGCCACGCTTAGCGAGCCAACCTTGTCGTTGTAGCTTTTGCGAAAATCCTGCATGAAATTTTGCCTATCGGCAACGCTCATAGCATCCATTTTCTTTACCATCTCGGCTTTTAGCCCGCGCTTAACCTCTTTTGCCTCGTATCTTAGCTTGCCAGCGCGTTTGTCTATCTCAAACGCTACCTCGCTAAGCGTCTTAGCATCGGCATTTGCGACCATTTTATAAAGCTCGTCGTTTGTGCTATTTTCAAGCGATGCGGCAAAAAGTCCGCCCGCAACCAGCATACTAATCAAAACTACTTTTTTCATTTTCTCTCCTTTAAAAAGATGAGCGAAGTTTAAAGAAAAGTCGTGAAAAAAATGTTAATTTAAAATTTCGTTGATTTTTTTGACGAAATTTATCGGATTTACCTGCACGCCGCCGGCGATCACGCCAAAGTGCAGGTGCGGCCCACTCACTCGCCCACTAGCGCCGCTAAGCGCGATGATATCGCCTTTTTTGACGCTTTGTCCGACTTTTACGTTTAGCGCGCTTAGATGATAGTACTGCGTGTAAATGCCCTCGCCGTGATCTATCACCACGGATCCACCCGCGTAGTAGCGATCTTTTGCGATGACGACTACGCCGTCGTTTGCCGCGATCACGGACGTGCCGACCGCCGCTCTAAAATCCGTGCCGCCGTGGTAGCTCTTTAAAGTGCCGTTAAATACGCGCGCAGTACCGAACGGACTTGTGACCGCCGAGCTCATCGGCAGGATAAATTTGGAGTCAAATTTTAACCCGGCATTAGCCGTGGCGTAGATTTTATTCGCCTCCTCGCGCTCCTCCTCGATACGCTTTAGCACGTCTTTTGGCGGAGTTACCTTGCTGCCTTCGACGGTTATTTTTTCTTTTTTGTATTCGCCCTCTACGATCTTAAAAACTATCGTCTCATCGCCGCTTTTAAGCCCGTTTATTAACTTGATTTCGCCTTTTTGACGGTAGCTAGCGGCAACTACGGCAAATTTTAAATTTTCATCGCCCGGCACGCTAAGCCAGCGCTTTTTCTTACCATCTATGCTTAAATTTCCTGCAAATTTCGCCTCCACCCGCACTATCTCCACGTCGCCGTTTACGATCGTCTGAGTCTCGCTAGGCGTACCGCCCTGTCCTTTTGCGCTCAAATTTAAACATATCAAAACAGCCAAAAAAATCTTTTTCATTTATATCCTTTACGTAAATTTAACGAATAATTTTTAAATTTAATAAAAAAATACTATAATCTGTCTCTTAT
>CALBNA010000121.1 GCA_937896205.1 uncultured Campylobacter sp.
ATGGGTATAATTAAAGGCGCGGCCGAGCTAAATTTACCATTTGAAATTCATGCCATTTTAGGCGCGACGGAAAATATGATCGGCGGCAACGCCTATAAACCAGACGACGTGCTGATCTCTCGCAGCGGCATTAGCATCGAGGTGCGAAACACCGACGCGGAGGGCCGTTTGGTGCTCGCAGACTGCCTTAGCTACGCGCAGGATTTTAAGCCCGATATCCTCATTGATATGGCGACACTAACGGGCGCTTGCGTGGTCGGACTTGGCGAATACACTAGCGGCATAATGGGCAACAACGAGGAGCTAAAGGCTGAATTTAAAGCAAAAGCGGCAAAGAGCGGCGAGCTAAATACGATTTTGGAGTTTAACCCGCACCTACGCGAGCTAATCAAAAGCCAGATCGCAGACGTCAGCAACACAGGCTCTAGCCGTTACGGCGGCGCGATCACGGCGGGGCTTTTCCTCGATAAATTTATAAAAGACGAGTTTAAAGACAAGTGGATACATCAAGATATCGCAGGCCCCGCATACACCGAAAAAGCTTGGGGATATAACCAAGCGGGCGCGACGGGAGCGGGCGTGCGAATGAATCTTTATTATCTATGCGCTATGGCAAAGGAGCTGTAATGGGACTAGCAGTAGGTATCGTAGGCTTGCCAAACGTCGGCAAATCAACCACATTTAACGCGCTAACCAAAGCGCAAAACGCCGAGAGCGCGAACTATCCATTCTGCACGATCGAGCCCAATAAGGCCGTCGTACCGGTGCCCGATAAGCGCCTAGGCGAGCTAGCCAAAATCGTAAATCCAAATAAAATCCAGTACTCCACGATCGAATTTGTCGATATCGCGGGCCTCGTAAAGGGCGCAAGCGCGGGCGAAGGTCTGGGAAATAAATTTCTCTCAAACATCCGCGAGACCGAGGTGATACTGCATATCGTGCGCTGCTTTGAGGACGAAAACATCACGCACGTAGAAGGCGGCGTCGATCCCGTACGAGACGTCGAGATCATCGAAACCGAGCTCATCCTCGCCGACATCGAACAGCTAAACAAAAAAATCGAGCGCCTAACTCGTGAAGCTAAAGCAAACGCAAAAGGCGCAAAAGAGGCGCTAGAGACGGCAAATGCGCTGCTAGCTCACCTAAATGACGGCAAAAGCGCGAGCAGTTTCGGCGGCAAGGACGACGACGCGTTTATAAATTTAAACAAAGAGCTAAGGCTACTTAGCGCAAAAGAGGTCGTTTACGGCGCAAACGTCGATGAGGACGGCATCTCAGAGGATAGTAAATACGTACAGGCGCTTCGCGAGTTTGCCGCGCGCTCGGGACACGAGGTTATCAAGCTTTGCGCCAAGATCGAAGAGGAGCTCGTGGGGCTTAGCGACGAAGAGGCGCATGAATTTCTAAGCTCGCTCGGCACGAACGAGAGCGGCCTAGAAAAGATCATCAAAACGGCGTTTGCGAAGCTAAATTTGATCAGCTACTTTACTGCGGGCGTCGTCGAGGTGCGCGCGTGGACGATCGTAAAAGGCTGGAAAGCGCCAAAAGCCGCCAGCGTCATCCACAACGACTTTGAGAGGGGCTTCATCAGAGCCGAAGTCATCGGCTACGAGGACTACATCGCGTGCGGCGGCGAAAACCCGGCCAAAGAGGCAGGCAAAATGCGCCTAGAGGGCAAAGACTACGTCGTGCAAGACGGCGACGTGATGCATTTTAGATTTAACGTTTAAGGTGCAAAATCGGTCAAATTTGGCTTTATAGCCGAGCGGTTTTTGGCTAAATTTGACCGCCTCTGTTTTATGCCGCGCGGCTAACGAGCCCAAATGTGAGCAAAATAAATTTGACGCCTTTTCGTGCCGACACTACGCCCTAAATTTTAGTCTTTAAAAACGCGGTTAAATTTAGCTCAGAGCGGTTTTGCCGCTCAAATTTGACTCGCGCTAAATTTAAGGAAAAAATTGAAAAAGATCATAGCCGTTTTCGTAACCGTATTAAATTTACTCCATACTCAAATAATTTTCAAGGACACCAAGATTGCGTAGTTTTAGCACATCGTCGCACCGCTTAGGCAGCACGCCCAGATGCTATAACCTATCAATAAAGTTGTATGCAAGCTCTACAAAGAGGCAAAATAGGTCAAATTTGAAAAACAAAATAAGTAAAATTTAACAAAGGAGCGCGATGATAAAACCGGTCTTACTGCTACTTTTTGAGCTAAATTTCGCCCTCGCAAATTTGACGGACGAAGGTCAAACGGCCTACGACGCAGGCGATGAACAAAGGGCAGCTCAAATTTGGCAAAAAGCGTGCGAAGTAGGCGAAGCGCGCGGCTACGTAAGGCTTGGGTTTTTATACCATAGCGGCAAAGGCGTGGAGCAAGACGATACAAAAGCCGGCAAAATTTATGAAAAAGCCTGCGACGCTGGCGAGCTAAGCGGCTGCGACAGCTTAGCCTCGTTACACCAAAACAGCGGCGAACACGCCAAAGCCGCCGCGATTTTTGAGCGAGCCTGCGAAAAAGGATTTGGTTTAAGCTGCTATAATCTAGCTCAAATTTACGAAGCAGGCGTCGGCGTCGCACCGGATGAAAGCAAAGCGCTAAGCCTCTACGTAAAGGCCTGCGAGCGCGGATACGCGGTAGTTTGTTACTATCTAGGCAGCATGTATGCGGACGGCGCAATGGGCAAAAACTATGAAGCCGCGAAAAACTCGAAAAATGCACTCAAATTTTACTCGCTTGCCTGCGAGGGTAAAATTTACGAAGCGTGTGAGGCTTTGGGTAGGCTTTACGAGGACGGCGAGGCAGGTTTTGCGCAGGATATCAAGGCCGCTAGATCCTACTACGACAAAGCCTGCGCCGCAAATGCCTACAAATGTAGCGGCAGCGAGCGTCTGGACGAGCTATACGGCGGCTGGGCGCAGTATCAAAACGGGCAGTTTGAGGCAGCCTACGAGCTAGGCAAAGAGTCGTGCGCTAGAGGCGTAGCAAACGGCTGTGCGGCGTTAGCGCAGCTCTACACAAAGGGGCTTGGCGGAGTACGGCAAGATAGCGAGCAGGCGGTTAAATTTCACGAGAAGGCCTGCGAGGACGGCTTTGGAGCTTCTTGCGCCGAGCTTGGCGATATATTATTTCATGGGCGCAGCGTAAAAAAGGACGTCCCGCGCGCACTCGAGCTTTTTGAAAAGGCTTGTCTCCTTTGGCGGCTGGATTCTTGCGAGAGCCTAGCGGATGCGTATTTTGATGGATCAGACGTGCCGCAAGATGTAGCAAAAGCCTTTAACTTTTACGGGATCGCCTGCCACAACGGGCTAAAACCGGCCTGTACGAATCTAGGCGCGATCTACGAAAAAGGCATAGGCGAAGTGGTAAAAGCGGACGCCAGCGAGGCTGCTAGCCTTTTTGGCGAGGCTTGCGAGGCGGACGATGCGCGCGGGTGCCTAAATCTAGCGCGCCATCTTGAGCGCAGCGACAAAAAACAAGCCGCCGCGCTACGCCAAAAGGCGCAAAAGCTGCACGAAAAAGAGTGCGAGGCGGGGCTAGCTAAAAAGTGCATGGAGTTTAAAAAATCAACTAATAAAGGAGAAAAACATGAGTTTTAAAAAAGTTTCATTTGCCGCCGTTGCGGCCGTTTGTCTATTTTTAGGCGGCTGCACTCAGCCTAGAACCACGCAGATAGAGCTACCAAAAAGCGCGCTAGATAGCGTAAATCTACCAAACGAAGTAGCCATAGACGGCGAAAAATTTATCCTAAAGCAAAAAAACGCAAGAACGGCCGAGTATTATCTACCGAATGAAAAAGTGGGCTTTAAATGGACCAAACTAGTAAGCATCACCGTCGATGAAAACGCCGACATCAACGAATACCAAAGGACCTTTATGACCGCGCTAAAAAGCGGGCAGTTCGGCAAAGCGGAGTATGATTTTAAGTCTATAAACGATAAAGAGTATCAAGCTTACACGATCTACTATCCGATCGCGGGTAACCCGGATTTTGACAACTATGAGATCAATCTAATCCACGTCAAGAGCCTTAACTGCGGGCTTAGAGTCACGCACTACGCGCTAAAGTTTCTAAATATCGCCGATAGAAGCAAATTTCACGCGCTAATCAAACAAAAAATGCCGATATTTTTAGCGCAGATGCCGCAGGTCGAGTGCAAATAAATTTACTTTCGGGCGTTATTTTAGCCGCTGCTAAATTTAGCGCCCTCTTTACGGGCCGATATTTAAATTTGACCCAAAAAACGGCGGCAAATTTGATGTTTTGCTTGCGCCGATAATCAAATTTGACGAGCGTAACGGCTACAAATTTAACGCCGCTTAGTTTTAGGCGGTAAATTTTATGATTCATGCTTACTTGCCAACGGCTTAGGCAAAACTACTCAAAGGAAAAATATGGAAAACGGCGGACTGGCGGTATATTTCGGAGAAAATTTGGCGCAAATTTTATCGCAAAAGATCAAAGCGGTTTATCCTAAATTTGACGCACAGAGCTACTGCGGGCAAATCGCTGAAAGCACGCCAAATTTCGGCTATTCGCAAAGGATTTTAGCACACGCAAACGCACTAAATGAACTTTTGCCGCCGGATTTTAGGCGCGCGGCGGAGATTTTGGTCGCGATTTTAGGCGAGGAAAATCCGAGCGAAACTGGCATGTTTAAGCATTTTTACTGGACTTTGCCGCTGGCAAAATACATCGAAATTTACGACCTAGACGACTTTGAAACCTCGATGAGCGCGATCGCCGAGATCACAAAGCGCGGCACGGGCGAGTATGCGGTGCGCGCCTTTATCAAAAAATATCCGCAAGACTCGCTAAAAACCATGACGCAGTGGGCGCGCTCGTCAAATTTCCACCTGCGTAGGCTAGCGTCTGAAGGCCTGCGACCAAAGCTGCCGTGGGCTAGCAAGCTGGAGCTTTTCATCAGCGACCCAAGCCCCGTTTTTGCGGTACTGGAGATACTCAAAGAAGACAAGGTGCGCTTCGTACAGCGCTCGGTCGCAAACAACGTAGCGGACTATCTAAAGGTAAATTTCTCCGCCGCAAAAGAGCTGCTCGTGCGCTGGCAAAGCTCGCAAAACAAAAACACGCAGCAAATCATCCGACACGCCACAAGAAAAATCAAAATTTAGCTTTTTACGCAGATACGCGAGTCGGCGGCTAAATTTGAGATGCAAATTTTATAAACTTATAACGCATTTTATAAATAAAAAAGAGGTTCAATCTGTCGCATAAAAAGTCGAGGCGAGCTTGATAATCGCCGCAGAAAAAAGATCAAATTTACAACCGCCGCCCGAAATCAAATTTAACTCCAAACCCGCAACGATACGCAAATTTTAAAAGCCGCCGTGCTCAAATTTAAAGCCAAACACCCAAGCAAATCCAAAAATCAAAGCGTCAAATTTTAGTCTTTACGTGCAAGCCGCAAGCAGTCGTGCGATTAATAAGTCAAATTTGCCAAAAAACCGCACAAGATAAAATTTCTAGCGTGCAAGCGTACCAAGCG
>CALBNA010000122.1 GCA_937896205.1 uncultured Campylobacter sp.
AAAAAATCAGCTTTCAGTATCCCTTAGTTGAGCCTGCTAGCGGCCTGCTTTGCGTGCTTGCGTATTGCGTTGAGACACACGGACTTGAGCCTCTTACGGACGGCTTTTACGCCGCGATTTTTAAGGCGGCGATGCTTGGTATCTGCTTTATCTTGCTGCTAGCGCTTAGCCTCATCGACTTTCGTTATAAAGCCGTTCCCGATCCGCTACTTTTTGCCAGCGTCGCTTTTTCACTACTTTACGGCTTTAATCTACCCGCCTCTTTTGACTCTGATGAGCTTTTGCGCGCCTTTGATTCGTTTATAAACGCCGCGATTTTTATGTTTGCCTTTTGGCTACTGCGCGCGGTCGTTAGCCTAGCCCTTAAGCGCGAAGCCATGGGCTCTGCGGACATCTTTATCGCGGGCGTTATGGGTGCGATCTTGGGCATCAAGCTTGGCCTCATGGCGATCTATGTCTCGGCGCTACTGACGCTGCCTGCATACGTCATCGTGCGAAAGCGCGGATATGAGCTGCCTTTCGTGCCGTTTCTAAGCCTTGCTACGCTCATCGTTTATGCGTTTAAGGAGCAATTTATCTACATATTGGGACTGATTTATGGATAGGACGGCGCGTTATCTTTTCTCAAACTTCCTAAGTACGTTCGCATCGCTATTTGCGACGCTTTTTCTCATCATGTCGATCGTGTTTTTCATCCAGATCGCGCGTATCACGTCGTACATCGAGATCACCTTTATAGAGCTTTTTAAACTCTATATGTTTATGCTGCCTAGAGTGTTGCTTTTTACCGTTCCTATCGCGTTTTTCGCATCGCTTGCGCTCATGTTTTTCAGACTTTCTCGCGAAAACGAGAGTATAGTACTTTTTACGCTCGGATATTCGCCAGTTAAGATCGCTAAATTTTTCCTCATCGTTAGCGGCGCGGTCTCAATCTTTCTCATCGTCACCGCGATAGTGCTTATCCCTACGGCCGCAGAGCTAAACTCAAATTTCGTCTCGTACAAAAAAACCGTCGCCAAGCTAAATTTAAAAACGACCGAATTCGGACAAAAATTCTCCGACTGGATGGTCTTTATCCAAAACGAAAAAAACGACGAGAACGGCACTCTTTACGAGGGCGTGACGCTTTATTCGCCAAAAGAAGGCGCGCATAGATTCGTTCTAGCTAAAAACGCTCGCCTAACAAACAACAACGCCGTGCTTGAGTTTACGCTATCAGACGGCAAAATTTACGATATGAGAGACGCCTCGTGGCATAAAACCGACTTTGGCACGATGAAAATCAGCACCGCCCAAGAGGACAGCGTCGCGCAGACGAAGTCGTTTGTGCAGTATTGGCAGGCAATGAGCGAGGATAAAAAACGCGCCAAAGACTTCGCAACCTACGTTCTTATCGCGCTTTTTCCGCTAGCTACGACGCTTTTTGCTTTGAGCCTTGGTATCGTAACCTACCGCTACGAAAAAGGCTTTGTGTATTTTGGGATATTTGGCGTACTATTCGGGTATTTTACGCTCATTATGCTCTTTAGCTCGCGCGTTTTTATCGCGATTGCGGCGATATTTTTGCTATTTTTTATCGCCTCGATTTTTAGCTTTAGGGCTAAAATTTTAAAAAGATACTAAGTGCGGCTTAAACTCGTTTTTAGCTACGACGGGTCGAAATTTCAAGGCTCGCAGACACAGCCGCACGAAAACGGCGTCGAGGATGCTCTGGGTGCGGCTCTAGCGCATGTAGGGATCTTTAGCAAAATAATCTCCAGCTCGCGCACAGACAAGGACGTGCACGCAAACAATCAAGTAGCCTGCGTGGAGTGCGGCGAGCATTTTAAGGACTTTGCGCGCCTAAAAGCTCTCATCAACCGCCACGCCCATCCGGCTATTCACGTCAAATTTATAAGTCGCGTTAAAGACGACTTTCACCCGCGCTACGACGCTAAGGCGCGCGCATATCGATACGTCATCAATCACGGCGAGTTTTCTCCTTTTTTATCGTCTTACGAGACTTTTTTACCAAAATTTGACCTAAATTTAGCAAACGAACTACTCGCACTTTTTGTCGGAGAGCACGATTTTAGCGCGTTTATGAAGCTTGGTAGCGATATCAAAAGTCCAGTGCGGCGCGTCGCAAAAGCGTTTTGTTACGAGCGCGGCGAACAAACGATTATCGTTTTTAAAGCAAACGGCTTTTTGCGCGCCCAGGTTCGCCTCATGGTCGCTAGCGTTTTAAAAGCGCTCGAGCTTGCCAAAAGCGGTAAATTTAGACAAACGCAGGCACAGGAGTTTAAATTTGAGTGCCCAGAGGCGGCAAATTTGAGAGCAAATTTAAACAAAAACAGCCACGATAATATCCTGACGAAAAGCCACGAAGGCGCAAATTTAACCGCCGAACATGCGGTTTGCGTCGCCTCAAAATTTGACGCTAAAAACTCAAATTTAAACGAAGTCGCAAACAACTGCCGAGATGAAAATTTCCTCAAAGCAAAAGAGCTTTTGCGCCAGGCTATCTACGAGCAAAAGCCGCTAACGCGCATCCCCGCACCGCCAAACGGTCTTTATTTAAACCGAGTTTTTTACGAATGAGAAATCAAAAAATAAAAGAAGCTATCGCTGCCGTAACGCAAAAGCAAAATGAGTTTAAAAAAATAGTCAAAAAATACGCTACATTTATGACTATAACGACATTTGTCGCACCAATACTAATTTTTATTATTATGGAGCGACGCTTTGAAATATTCTTTCTTTTATTTGCAGCCATCCCAATATACGTCACGCCGAGGATTCCAAAAGTAGAAAAAACGCTGGAAGAGTATAGAAGCTTCTACAAAAATGTTTTTGTTAGCACGGTAATTGCCGATATAGATAGCAATTTTACATACGAGCCTCAAAAAGGCATCACCGCAAACGAATTTTATAAAAGCGGAATATACAGGCGCATAAATTTTTACGGCGAAGACCAAATAAGCGGTACTTACGCTAATGTCAAATTTCAATTAAGCGAGGCTATAAAAGTAGAAAAAACATATGACTCAAACGGCTCAAAAAACCCTTATCTGGCGCTTTTGAGAGTAAGCAAAGTCATATACGACGAATATATGGACTTTAACGGTACAGTACTAGTCTGCGAGTTTTATAAAAATTTCAAAGGACAAACGATACTAGCCGATAAGAAGGTGCTAAATACGAAAATATCCGGCGAAAAAGAGGTACTTGATGATACGGAGTTTAACAACGAATTTCGCGTATTTACCGACGACAAAATAGAAGCGCGCTATCTTTTGAGCCCCGGTTTTATGCAACGCCTACGCGAGGTTAAGCAGGGTTTTGACAGTGCCGTATCGCTAAGCGCGGCGTTTATGGACAATAAATTCTATCTCTTTTTAAATGGTGCAAAAAACCGTTTTGAAAGTTCACTATTAGACCCGCCGCTAAGCCTTTCTGATGCACAGGCCATAAAAGACGAAGTCTTGCGGCTATTACGCGTCATAGACGAGTTAAATTTAAGCCTTGACGTTTATAAATAATTTTACTTAGGTAGTAAATTTCGCCAACGATGAGCTTAAAATTTGACCGTAAATTCGGTCGGCAAATTTAAATATACCGCAATTAGATAAAAATACTAAATTTTGATTAAACGCGCAAAACTTCACAGCACGGCGCAAAGCCGGTCGCTCATAGTGGACGCATATTTTCAAATTTAACGGCACCAATCTAAAAATAAATACAGTCGGCATTCGCTCGTAAATTTGAGCCAAATTTACAAAATATCCCGCTGCCCTTTTGCGTTCATCGGACTTAGCACGCCCATTTGTTCCATCTGTTCTATAATCGTAGCGGCGCGGTTGTAGCCGATTTTTAGGCGTCTTTGGAGGTAGCTGATCGAGGTTTTTTGCTCGCTTAGCACGATCTCTTTAGCCTCTTCGTAGAGCTCGTCTAGCTCGCCCGCTACCGCGCCGGAGCCTGTGCCCGCACCGCCGCTAGCACCCTCCTCGGCTAGAAATCTCTCGTCGTAGACCACTTCTTGCTGCGCTTTTAGGAAATTTACTATCGTATCGATCTCTTTTTCGCTAGCAAACGGCGCATGTAGCCTGATGACGCCCGGGCTTCCAGGAGGTGTAAATAGCATATCGCCGCGTCCTAGCAGGCTCTCCGCGCCCATTTGATCTAGGATCACCTTACTATCGATACGCTGACCAACGCGGTAGCTGATGCGGCTAGGCAAATTTGCCTTTATGAGCCCCGTCACGACGTCTACGCTCGGGCGCTGGGTGGCTACGATGAGATGTATGCCGCTGGCCCTAGCCATCTGCGCCAGGCGCCCGATGTATAGCTCCACGTCCTTGCCGCTAGTCATCATGAGATCAGCCAGCTCATCGATGATCACGACGATGTACGGGAACTGCTCGCCGCCCTCCTCTTTCATTTTTTCGTTGTAGCTTTCGATGTTTTTGGTGCGCGTGTGGCTCATGATCTTGTAGCGGCGCTCCATCTCGGCGACCATGTTTGATAGCGCAGTGATGGCCTGCTTGGCCTGCGTGATGACGGGCGTTAGCAGATGCGGGATGTCGTTATAGATACTAAACTCAAGCATTTTTGGATCTATCATCATCAGGCGTAGCGTCTGCGGGCTGTTGCGATACAGAAGGCTTAGTAGCATCGCGTTTATGCCTACGCTCTTGCCAGATCCCGTCGTGCCCGCGATTAGCAGGTGAGGCAGCTTTTTTAGATCGGTGATAAAAGGCGCACCGACGATATCCTTGCCCAGCGCGATAGTTAGCGGGCTGCTCGAGTTTTTAAAAACTTCGCTATCTAAAATTTCCTTTAGATAGACAGTTTCGATGTTTTTGTTAGGCACCTCGATACCCACGACGTCTTTGCCGGGAATCGGCGCCTGTATACGGATAGTCTGCGCGCGTAGAGCCATCGCTAGGTCGTCTTGCAGGGTTAAAATTTTACTCACCTTGATGTGCGGCGCCTGACGAAACTCAAACGTCGTGACGATAGGACCCGTGTAGGTGCGCACGACATCGCCGTCTATTTTAAATTTGCGCAGTTTATCGAGTAGATCGGAGATCTTTTGATCGATCTCAGCCTCATTTACGCTGTTTGATCTCTTAGGTGGATCAGCTAAAAATTTAAGCGGCGGCAACGCAAAATCCTTAGGTTTTTCGACCTTGCCTTTTTCCATTTGTTCGAGCAGTTTTTTATTTTCGGCGACTTCATTTAAAATTTCGACGCCGTTTATAGTAGTATTTTTTTCTTCTAAATTTAACTCGACCTCATCCCGAGCTTCGTCTTCATCGTCCGGCTCGTCTACGTCCTCTAGCTCTTTGCCGTTTTCCTCGATCAAATTTGACTCGCTTTGAGCTTTAGGCTTTTTGATTTGTCTAGGTTTTTTTTGCGATTTTGGTTTAACCTCACCCATATTTTCAAATTTATCCTCATTGGAGCTGGGCTCAACGAAAGCCTTTTTTAGGATAGCTATGATGTTATCCCTGTCTCTTATACACATCTGACGC
>CALBNA010000123.1 GCA_937896205.1 uncultured Campylobacter sp.
ATCCTCTTCGTCGGCAGCGTCAGATGTGTATAAGAGACAGCATATACAGAGCCTAAAAAACGACAAAATAAACCGAAATATCTATATCCTGACGCTACTTTCGGCGCTATTTTTGCCGCTAAATTTGATCACTGGATTTTTTGGGATGAATACGAACGGGATGTTTTTAAACGGCTTTCAAAACGGCACAACAATCGTCGCCGGATCTATGCTTGCTCTTTTTGCGACGCTAGCGGGACTGTTTTATTTTCTAGGCAAACGACGCGAGTAAATTTGACCGATAAATCAAAAAGCGTATTCATCGTTGCTCAAATTTGGCTGCGCCTCAGGGCTAAATTTATCTATTTTCCGCGCCAAAATTTAGGGCAAAATTTAGCCGTAAATTTTTAAAATCAGCCTACAAATTTGCCGCCAAATTTTACGCGCAAATATCTTTTAAATTTGAGTAGATCGCCGCGCGGCAAGTTTTATACAGCTAAGCGCAAATTTAAAATAATAGCCCGCAAAATTAGCTTCAAATTTTCCAGAAAAAGCCCCAAATTTGCGAAAATTTACTATAATTACCGTATCAAATTTAAAGAGTAAAAATGGCAAATTTAGACGAAATAAGAAAAAATATCATCCTAAAACCGGGCGTGCACTATTTTGATTACACTGCTTCGGGGCTTGCTTATGAGCCCGTAGAGCGCGAGATAGGCGAAATTTTAAAAACCTACGCCAACACCCACTCCGACAGTAGCTTCAGCGCCATCATCACGCAGCGACGCTACGAGGGCGCGAGAGAGAGTCTAAAAAAGCTGCTGGGGCTTGACGAGCGGTTTTATCTCATCGCCTGTGGGCAGGGTGCGACGGCCGCGATCAAGAAATTTCAGGAGCTGCTTGGCATCTATCTGCCGCCTGCGACCAGAAGCGCGATCGGCGAGGCAAATTTACGCGCCGCGCAGCTTCCGCTCGTGCTCGTTTCGCCATACGAACACCACTCAAACGAGCTTAGCTTTCGCGAGGGGCTTTGCGACTACCTGCGCGTGCCGCTTAGCGAGGGCGGCGAGATCGATCTGCTCGCACTTGAGCGCATCCTAAAGCTAAATGCGGGACGCCGCATAATCGGCTCGTTTAGCGCCGCCTCAAACGTCACGGGCGTCATTAGCGATTATAAAAAGATCAGCGAGCTAATCAGAGCTGCGGGCGGTATCGTGGCCTTTGACTGCGCGGCGCTGAGCTCGCACGCAAATTTAGATTGTGATTATTTCGACGCGATTTTCCTCTCGCCGCATAAATTGCTCGGCGGACCTGCTAGCTGCGGGCTTTTGGCGATCAAAAAGGAGCTGCTCGGTAGCGACGTGCCGACATTTGCCGCGGGCGGGACGGTCGCCTACGCCAGCCGCGAAGGGCACGTGTTTTTGAAAAATCCTGAGCAGCTAGAGGAGGGCGGTACGCCGCCTATCATCGGGCTCATGCGGGCAAATTTGGCCTACGCGCTGCGAAACGAAGTCGGTTTTGAGAGGATAAAAAGCGCCGAGGACGAGCTAGCACGGCTTTTTGAGAGCGAGCTAGCGGGCATTGACGAGATCATAAACTACGCTCCAAAGGGCGCGCCGCGGCTGCCGATAATTTCTTTTAACGTGCGCGGCGTCTCGGCGTATGATTTCGCCGCGAGCCTTAGCAACGACTTTGGTATCCAGACGCGCGCGGGCGTAATGTGCGCGGGGCCGTACGCTCACGATCTGCTGGGTATCAAGGAGGGGCGCATGCCAGAAGCCAAGCCCGGCTTCGTGCGCGTGAGCCTGCACTACACGCACACCGAGCAGGACGTGCTATATCTAGTAGGCGCGATAAAATCCTGCATCAAAAAGCACCGCGAGCTTTGGGGCGAGGAAAAGGCGATGTACGAGATGTTTGGCGGGAAGATTTAAATTTGAGCGGGTTAAATTTGACTCGCGAAAAGGTCAAATTTGAGCAAGTCAAAAATGCGCGGTCAAATTTGAAAATTTACGTCGTAAAGATACGGGGTCTGGGCACTCAAATTTGATTAAAATAAAAAGAGTAAATTTAAGAGAGAAA
>CALBNA010000124.1 GCA_937896205.1 uncultured Campylobacter sp.
TAAAAAGGTAAAAGCTTTTACGCCGTTTTATTTTAAGAGCGGTCTCTAAACTAAATTTGGATTCGTCGTTTTGACAAATTTGCCCGCACCGTCAAATTTGAGCAGGCGGGGCTAAATTTGATTAAAACGTCGGGATTATCGCGCCTTTATATTTTTCCTCGATAAATTTCTTTACCTCGGGGCTCGTGACGGCTTTGTCTAGAGCTTTGATTTTCGGGCTATTTTCGTTGCCGACTTTGACCACGACGTAGTTGGTGTACGGGCTATCTTTGCTCTCAAGCACGAGTGCGTCTTTGGTCGGGTTTAGGTTGGCGTTTAGAGCGTAGTTCGTGTTGATAACAGCGATGGCGACGTCATCTAGCGTGCGAGGAACTTGAGCGGTCTCAATCTCTTCAAATTTTAGCTTTTTCGGGTTTTCCGTGATATCAAGCGGAGTTTTTAGAGGGTTGTTGTTTAGCTTGATAAGACCTGCGCTAGCTAGCACGTCAAGCGCGCGGCTCTCGTTTGTCGGATCGTTTGGTATGGCTACGGTGCTGCCGTCTTTTAGATCTTTGATATCTTTTATCTTTTTAGAGTAAACGCCCATAGGCTCGAGGTGAACGCCCACGGTTTTAACTAGATGAGTGCCTTTGTTTTTGTTAAATTCCTCAAGATACGGTAGGTGCTGGAAGTAGTTAGCGTCTAGATCGCCGTCCTCGGTGGCTAAATTTGGAGTAGAGTAGTCGTTAAATTCTTTGATTTCAAGAGTAAAGCCGTCTTTTGCAAGGATAGGTTTTACGACTTCTAAAATTTCAGCATGCGGAACCGGCGTAGCGCCTACGACGATTTTCTCGGCAGCATTTGCTGCGACTGTTAGGCTTAGAGCGACTAGAGGGTATTTGAGTAGATTTTTCATTTTATATCCTTTTTAAAATTTGGCTAGCATTTAAAAAAGGATATGAGCGGAGGCTTAAATTTCTTTTTAAATGCTTAGCAAGACTAAGCGCTTAAAAAGAAATTTTGCGCTTAGCGTTAGTCTTTCGACGACTTAAGTTGAGTGAAGCGACGCATTTCGCACATATCTGATTTCATTTTCTATCCTTTCTTTGTAAAATTAATTTCGGGATTTTATGCAAAAAAAGTTTAAAAGAAAATAAAATCCTGTCTCTTATACACATCTGACGCTGCCGACGA
>CALBNA010000125.1 GCA_937896205.1 uncultured Campylobacter sp.
GTACGGCGAGCTGGGACGCCTCTAGCTTTTTGGAACTTATACGCGTCGTCTCGCATCGCTATACTTCGTTGCCTTAAAATTTTGCTCGGTCATTACCTAATAGGGTAACTCCCGTCGCAAAATTTTAAGTCGCCTAGTCTAGCTTCGCGATACTGCCGCTATCGAATTGCGTTTAAAATTTGGCGTTTTGCGAGATTTTGCGAATTTTAATTTGTAGAATTTTAAGTCAAATTGCGCAGGATTTTAAGATGGATTTGAATGAGTTTTGATTTTGCGATCAAGACTAGGCATGCAGCCTGTCTCAGAGAGCAAAATCAAAACTCATTCAAAGACACTCAAAAAACCAAGCAAAAATAGAAAGGAGAAATAATGATTTTAAAAGGCAAAAAAGGCCTCATCGTCGGCGTCGCTAACGCCAAATCTATCGCTTACGGCATCGCTGAGGCTTGTCACGCGCAGGGTGCGCAGATGGCGTTTACCTACCTAAACGACGCGCTGAAAAAACGCGTAGAGCCGATCGCAGAGGAGTTTGGCAGCAAATTCGTCTATGAGCTCGACGTAAACAACCAAGCTCATTTAGACGGCCTTGCGGATCGCATCAAAGCAGATCTTGGCGAGATAGATTTCGTCGTGCACGCAGTGGCCTACGCGCCAAAAGAAGCGCTAGAGGGCGAGTTTGTAAACACTACAAAAGAAGCCTTTGATATCGCGATGGGTACGAGCGTGTATTCGCTACTGAGCCTTACTCGCGCGGTGCTTCCGGTACTAAAAGAGGGCGGCTCGGTACTTACTCTCACCTATCTTGGCGGACCAAAATTCGTGCCTCACTACAACGTCATGGGCGTTGCAAAAGCAGCGCTTGAAAGCTCCGTGCGCTATCTCGCTCACGACCTTGGCGCTAGAAATATCCGTGTAAACGCGATCAGCGCGGGCCCGATCAAAACGCTTGCGGCAAGCGGCATAGGCGACTTTAGGATGATTTTGCGTTACAACGAGGTAAATAGCCCGCTAAAACGTAACGTCACGACGCATGATGTCGGTAACAGCGCGATGTACCTACTTAGCGATCTAGCTAGCGGTGTGACGGGCGAGGTGCACTACGTCGACTGCGGCTACAACATCATGGGTATGGGCGACGTGGCGACCGACGCCGAGGGCAACACGATCCTAGCTTGGGATGCAAAATAATCTACTGACATAAATTTGGCGAGGCGACTCGCCAAATCCTTCTTTTAAATTTAATCAAATTTATCACAAGAACTCGCAATAAGAGCTCTAGAGCTGCTCATAAACGCAAATGAGCCGGGTTGGGAGTTGGTCGAATAGCGGCTAAATAAGCTAAGAACGAGTAAAGTTTTACCGCGTGATGAGAGCAGGGTGCAAAGCGAGCTTTTGGGGTTTCAGGTCACTACACTCGCTCGCCGATGGGCGCGCTTGCTTACGGGTGTGGCAACATCGTGATTGAGGGCGGTTGACTGCGCGTGCTTGGTTCTGGCTGCGAGCGGATGAATCGCGGAATTTACAGCTTCAACCTCGGCAAAAGCTTTAGTAAGGCAGGCCAGATGCCTAGCTATTTGCTCGTGACGGATGATATTTTAGGCGGATTTTTCGCGATAAACGGCGGCGCCTTTGATGGCAAAGCCGGAAACATCTTTTACTACGCGCCAGATAGCAGCGAATGGGAGGATACACAGCTTGGTTACTCGCAGGTATTGAGCGCTTTGCGGCGATATATCTAAATTTTACGAGCTTTACCGCTGGGAGCGCTGGCGCGATGACGTGAGTAAATTTAGCCTGGATAGGGTGATGTTTGCGCTGCCGCCGATACTTTGGCAAGATGCCGATGTCAAAATAAGGCAAAAACAGATGAAAAAAGACGGCATGGATATAGACGAGTACTTTACTTCTATTTTTAGCGGCGGCGAGTAAAATTTTCAAATTTGATGGAAGTAAAACAAAAGCTGTTGCGGCGCATTAGTCTTACTGCGCGCCTTTACGGCTGCTAAAATTTGCCGCTCAACTAAATAAATTTAAACAAATATCCTAAAATAACCGCAAATAATCTTTAAAGGATTTCTCATGCAAAGCTTGCTTTTTACGCCGCTAAAAATCGGCGATCTGCACATCAAAAACTGCATCGTGATGCCGCCGATGTGCATGTATAAGGCCAAAAACGAAAACGGCTGCCCTAGGTGCTTTCACCGCTTGCACTACGCCGCTCGCGCGCTAGGAGGCGTCGGACTCATCATAGTCGAAGCTACTGCGGTCGAGCCTAGAGGTAGGATCACGAGCCGCGATCTGGGGCTGTGGAACGACGATCAGCAAGAGGCACACGCCAGACTCGTCAAAGAGTGCGTCAAATACGGCGCCGCAATGGCCGTCCAGCTCGCACACGCTGGCAGAAAAAGCGAGTGCGAGGGTCTGATCGCGCCTAGCGCGGTAAAATTTAGCGAGAGTTACAAAATGCCGAAACAAATGAGCGCGGACGACATCGTCTCGGTCAAGCAAGCTTTTGTTCAGGCTGCGATTAGAGCCCAGCGCGCAGGATACGCTGCGACCGAGATCCACGCCGCGCACGGCTATCTCATCAGCGAATTTCTCTCGCCTGAGATTAATCTGCGAGACGACGAATACGGTGGGAGCTTTGAAAATCGCACGAGATTTCTAAAAGAAATTTTAAGCGAGATAAAAGCCGCGGTGCAAATCCCCGTCGGCGTGCGCATAAGCGCGGATAGCTGGGTGAAGGGCGACTGGAGCCTAGAGGATAGCGTGCGGCTAGCAAAAGAGCTCGAGGCTTTGGGCGCGGCGTTTATTCACGTCTCGGCGGGCGGACTTTTTGAGCGCACGGATAGCGCGCCCGCGTTTACGTCGCTTTATCAGGCTGGCTACGCTAAGGCCGTAAAGCAGGCCGTTAGCATCCCGGTGATCGCGGTCGGACTCATCACAAAGGCATCTGAGGGCGAGGCGCTGCTGTTAGGCGGCGTTTGCGACGCGGTAGCCTACGGCAGAGAGTTGCTGCGAAATCCAAATTTCGCGCAGGTTGCGATGAGTGAGCTAGGGTGCGCTGAACTGATAGAAAACTCATACAAAAGGGCGTTTAAGTAAATTTACAAGATCGCTCGGCGTAAATTTGAACTAGTTGCGTCGGCTAAATTTTGAGTAAATTTGATCGGTTGCTTGGGCAAACCGTTTGGCAAATTTAGCCTAGCTATTAGGACTGTAAATTTGGCAAATTTACGTCCCTGCTACGGCGATAAATTTGATTTGATTGCGATAGATTTTAGCGGTGCTAATTTATAAATATAGTGGCTGATTTTTTGATTTATTGCGTCAAATTTACAGAATAAAAGTATAAATTTAAGCCGAAACAACGGCTTAAATTTACGTGAGTTTGTAGCTAACCGGGATTTTGATGACGTAGTCGCGATCAAGCGTCGGAAAATCAGGCGCAGCACGGTTTATGAGCTCGACTGCGGCCTCGTCTAGCGTCTCATAGCCTGAGCTTTTTATCACCTTTACGTCGCGGACGCTGCCGTCTTTTTTGTATAAAAAGCTAACCTCTACGACGCCTTGATGGCGCATTTTTTGCGCGCGTTTAGGGTATTTGTGATGCTTTTGTATCGCCTTTTGGATCTTAGAAAATCTCTCGTCGCCGGCTGATGTCGCGAAGTTAAATTCTCCAACTGTTTCAGCTCCGCTAGGCGGTAAATTTGATTTTACGTTCGAGCTTGGGGCGGCGCTTGGCTGTGCCGCGGGCGGCGTAGGGGTCGGCGGCGACGGCTGTGCGGGCGGCGTTGCCTGCGCTACTTGCTGTTCCGGCTCAGGCTCAGGCGTTTTAACCGGTTTTGGCGTAGGTTTAGGCTTTGGCTTTGATTTTTCCACCGGCTTTTCTACGGGTTTTGGTTTCTCTACTGGCTTTGGCTTTTCTATCGGCTTAGGCGGCTCCACCGGTTTTGGCGGTTCCGGCGGCGTGACGACGGGTTCTGGCGGAGGAGGCGCAGGCGGTGCCGGAGGCGGCGGAGCAGGCGGAGTTGGTGCCGGCGGGAGCGGAGCTGCTGGCGGCGTAAAGGGATTTAGCGCTATCTTGACGCTTTTTTCTTCCGGCATCGGTTTTATCTCTTCGTAAAATTTGATAAAAGATCCGATGAGGATAGAGTGCAACAGGATAGAAACGCCAAGCCCAGTAAAGCTGGCGCGTCTATTCAGTTGTTGTCGTGATAGCGAAGTTTTCATGATTTTTTTCTTTTAGTATGTCGATGACCTTGATAAACGAGTCGAATTTGCTCTCTTTATCGCTTTTAAGTTCTATTAATGTTTCGTTTTTTA
>CALBNA010000126.1 GCA_937896205.1 uncultured Campylobacter sp.
AATTTGATAGATTTACAAGCAGCCTTCATCGCCTCACTCAAACACCCTATAATGCGCCTCGTCGGCAAACTCCAGCATCTCCTTGTCGCCCCTGCTGTCGCCGTATGCGATCACGCGATCAAAGGCATCCGTGTCGTACGCCTCGCGCACGCGGCGCACCTTCTCAGCGCCGTAGCAGTTGGCGCCGTCGATCTCGCCCGTTATCACGCCGCCCTTTTTCTTGATGCGAGTGCCTAGCAGCTCCAGCCCCTGCGCCCTGCACCACGGAGCTAGCCAGTCCTCGAGCGACGCCGTCACGATCACGACTTTGTCGCCGTTTGCCTTATACTCGGCGATCTTTGCCATCGCGGAAAATTTCACGATATCTTCGATGTGCGTGTTTGAGTATTTTTTGCAAATTTGAGCGAATTTATCCGCGCTCATGCCAGCAAAAAAGTACGTCATCAGCCGCCTACGAGCGTAGTTGTTGCTGCAAATTTTTAGCTTATAGCCGATCAAAACGGGCGAAAGCCAAAAAATACCTCTAAAAAATTTTTTAAATCCCACGACGTAGGCGATAAACTCCAGCAGCGAGTCGTCGCGCGTGATCGTCCCGTCAAAGTCGAATAAAACCAGATTCATCTTCGTCTCAAATTTTAAATTTGCGCGATTATACCGCGCTAGCGTTAAGAGACGGCAAATTTAGCCAGGTTTTTGCCGCGCAAATTTGCTTTTTCTTTAGCGCCCAAATTTCCTCCCAAGGCTCTTTAGCACGTATTTTATAAGCTCAAGCCCCTTTGAGCGGTGAGAGATTTTTAGCTTTGTAGCGTCGTCTAGCTCGCCAAGCGTGCGCGTAAAGCCTTTGGGGATAAAAAGACTATCGTAGCCAAAGCCGTTGCTGCCGCGCTCCTGGGCAATCGCCGTACCGTGCATAAAGCCGTGCGTCGTAAAGTCGCCTAAATTTGAACTAACCGCGATACAAGCGGTATAAAACGCGGGCGAGCTGGTTAAATTTAGCGCATTTAGCTCGGCTATCAGCTTTGCGCGGTTGCTAGCGTCGGTCGCGCTTTTGCCCGTTATCTGCCCGCGCTCGTTCATATCGCTAAATCTCGCCGAGTAAATCCCGGGCCTGCCGCCAAGAGCCTCGACGCTGATGCCGCTATCGTCGCTTAGCGCGATAAACTCGTCCGCCAAATTTAGCTCACGCAGTTTAGCATGCACCGCGCGAGCCTTGATTAGCGCATTTTCGGCAAATGTCGCGCCGTCCTCGACGATCTCAAAGGGCTCGCAAATTTCGCGCAATGCATAAATTTCGTAATCTTTTAAAAAATCTTTTATTTCGCGCACTTTGTCCGCGTTTGATGTCGCTAAAACTATTTTCAAAATTTTTCCTTTTTCTAGCTTGTCTTTTTGGTTCTTTTTACGTAGCTTGCTAAAATTTCGCTCGGCAGGCTACGTTGCCTAGCCTACGCAAAATTTCATCTACGCAACCGTAAAAATAATCCAAAAATACTTCGCTACGCTGTTTTTAACCCGCACATTTTATCAAATTCAACTTTAATTTACGTATTATCAAAATTCGGGTAAAATCACTCCTTTAAAAAGGAAAATTTATGATAGTAAAAAGCGCTTTACCGTTATCTTTTATCATCGGCAGCAGGTTTTTCGGACTCTTTATCATTTTGCCCGTTATCAGCGTCTACGCGCTTGAGCTTGAGGGGGCGACAGAGTTTTTAGTCGGCGTTCTCATCGGCGTTTACGCGATGTCGCAGATCACGTTTCAGGTGGTTTTCGGCTACGTCTCGGACCGCTTCGGGCGCAAAAACTCGATGCTGATAGGTCTGCTGGTTTTCATCGTGGGAGCTGCGATCTGCGCGGTGGCGACTGATATCTACACGATGATTTTTGGTAGATTTATCCAGGGCGCGGGCGCGATAGGAGCCGTGGCGATCGCGCTGATGAGCGATATGACTAAAGAGGAAGTGCGCGGGCACGCGATGGCAATGATGGGCGCGTTTATCGGCATTAGCTTTACGCTTTCTATGATACTTTCGCCGATACTTAGCGCTAAATACGGCCTTTCAAGCCTCTTTTACCTCTCGATCGCGGTTACAGTCGTTTGTATCGTGCTTTTATACACGGCAGTGGGCGAGGAGCCTAAATTTACGCACTCGCAGGCCAAAATGCCGGCCGTAAAGCTACTCTCAAACAGAAATTTACTACTGATGAACATCAGCAACTTCATGCAAAAAATGCTGATGTCGGCGGCCTTTATCGTGATTCCGATCGCCATCGTGAAGTATTTTGGCATGGATAAAAAGGACCTCAGCGGTATCTACTCGGTCGCGACGGTGTTTGGCTTTATCGCGATGGGCATAGGCGGCGCGATCGGCGAAACGAAGCGCATCACAAAGCAAATTTTAGTCATCGGCGTCTCGCTTTTCGTCGTTTGCTACGGACTTTTCGCGCTCTCACTCGGGCACAAGCCGCTGTTTTACGCCGGCGTGATTATATTTTTTATCGGCTTTAACCTGCACGAGCCGATCTTGCAATCAATGGCATCCAAATTTAGTAAAGTAAGCCAAAAAGGCGCGGTTTTGGGCATCTTTAACGCCTTTGGCTACATGGGAAGCTTTATCGGCGGCATAGGCGGCGGTACTTTGCTTAAATTTTACGGCCTTAGCGCGCTTTCCGCCGTCGTAACGGTGCTTTGCGTCGTGTGGCTGATTGCGCTAAAATGGCTAGATAACCCAAATATCTTTAAAAATATCTATCTGCCGTCTGACACAGACGCCGATCTAGCCGAGATCGAAAAGCAAAAAGGCGTCGTGGAGTGCTACAAAAACGCTCAAAATCTCGTTGTAAAATACAACTCCAAGCTCACTAACGAGGCGGAGATAAAGCGAATTTTAAGCGTTTAGCGAGCTTTGCGGACGGCGAAAATTTGCTAGATCCGTCCGCTCCAAGCGCCGAAACTTCGGCTCGCGCGCCGCTTGATAACGTAAAGACGCCTGTCATGTAAATTTAGCCGATTTTTAGCTATTTTTAAATACTATTATCAAAATCTAATTTCAAAAAGGATAAAAATGAGCGATCTAAAAAAACAAATCGACGAGCTTTTCGAGGATAAAAAGATGTCCGTTTACGATGCGGCCAAACAGCTAAACGTCCGCGAATACGAAATCCTGCAGTACCGCGGCGATGACGAATTTAAGGAAGTCGGCGCAGAAAATTTGATGAAAATTTTTGAAGAAGTCAGCACTTGGGGCGAGATGCTTTTTATCAAAAATACGCCTGAGTTTATCATCGAGATCAAAGTAAGCGTGCCTATGCCTAAAAAAGCGAGAGGATTTTTAAATTTCACCGATAAAAGCGGCTTTTTGGGCGGTCACCTCAAAGAAGAATCAATCGCAAGCATCGGCTTTGTAAGCACTAAATTTATGGGTTTTCTCGGACACAGCCTGCACTTTTACGACGTGGATCACAACGTGATCTTTAAGCTTTTCGTAAATCGCAACGAAAAAATGAAACTAGACGAAGCGCAAGAGCAAAAATTCCTAGTGCTAAAAAACAGCCTTTGATTTTAGATGGCTTTGCCG
>CALBNA010000127.1 GCA_937896205.1 uncultured Campylobacter sp.
GCTTGGGCGGAGGCCTCGGCGTAAATTTGAGCCTTGTAAACCCCTTTGCCGTCGTTATCCCAGCGCAAATTTGAGCTTAGCCATTTTAGGTTTTCGGTTTCTGGCAATATAGTTTGCAGATCAACGGCGATGTTATCCTGGATATCGACCGAGAGCGTAAAGCTAAAAATTTGCCCGACGTAGACTTGCTTCGGCGCGTTTAAAGCCTTGATGATGATGTCGTTTGGCTGCACGCGCTCGTAGAGCTGGCTGTCTTTTAAATTTAGCTCTGGCTCGTTGGTTGGCGCGATATTTTGAGGAATAGGTTGGCGCAGATGCGTACCGCCTTGGTTGCTTGGGGCTTGGCTTTGAGCTACGGGAGCTCTATTTTGCGTAGCCGTACTTTGCGTCTGGCTTGGAGTTCTATTTTGTGCGCTCGGCGCTCTGTTTTGTAAATTTGGCTTTTGTGTTGGCGTTTGCGGAGCAGGCTTGATTACTTTTTGGCTTTGCTCGTCGCCCATCATGTCAAACACGCTAGGCTCGGTCGCTGTGCAAGCTAAGACAAATATAGTAAAAAAGGCTAAAAAGGGCTTTAGCAAACTAGCCCTTTTAGCATCTTTAGTCCATCATCCGTGCCTAAAAACTTTTCGCAGGCACGCTCTGGATGAGGCATGAGGCCATATATCTTTTTATTTTTATCGCAAATTCCCGCTACCTCGTCGACCGAGCCGTTTGGATTTAGCTCTGCGCCGTTTGCGTCGCAGTATTTTAGCAGCACCTGATCGTTGTCGTAGAAACCTTTTAACGTCGCCTCATCGGCGTAAAAGTTACCCTCGCCGTGAGCGATCGGGATGTTTACGATCTCGCCGACGCTTAAATTTGAGAGAAATTTATTTGTATTTGAGACCACTTTTAGATAGTGGTATTTTGAGATGAAGCTTAAATTTTCGTTTCGTCTCATCGCGCCTGCAAGCAGTTTCAGCTCACACAGCATCTGAAAGCCGTTGCAAATTCCAAGCACGTATCCGCCTTTTTGGGCGTGTTTTACGACTGCGCTCATTGCGGGACTAAATTTAGCGATAGCCGCCGTGCGCAAGTAGTCGCCGTAGCTAAACCCGCCCGGAAGCACGATAAGATCGGCATTTATCTCGCTTTCTTTGTGCCAGATTATCTGCGTCTGGCAACCCAAAAGCTCAAAGGCGTACTTTGTATCTTGCTCACAGTTCGTGCCTGGAAACAAAACGATGGCGACTTTCATTTTGCGCTCTCGCATTTATCGTTCAAATTTATCTCGTAGTCCTCAATGACGGTGTTTGCGAGTAGTTCTTCGCACATTTTGGTGAGCTCCTTGCGCGCTTCGTATTTGCTTGCGGCGTCTATGTCAAGTACGATTTGTTTGCCTATGCGCACGCCGCTTACGTTGTTAAATCCAAGCGAGCCAAGCGCGTGCTCGACGGCCTTTCCTTGCGGGTCTAAAACGCCGTTTTTTAGGGATACGTTGATGATAGCTTTCATTTTAAACCTTAGATAAAATTCTTTTTAAAACTTCTTCGTAGGCGACTTTTACGTTGCCAAGATCCTGGCGAAATCTGTCTTTGTCGAGTTTTTCGTTCGTAGTAGCGTCCCAAAAGCGGCAGCTATCTGGGCTGATCTCGTCTGCTAGCATGATATTTCCGTCTTTATCGACGCCAAATTCCACTTTAAAATCAACCAGTTTCAAATTTCTATCTGCGAAAAATTTAAACAAGATAGCGTTTATCTCGCGCCCCATGTGTTTTAGCCTATCAAGGTCGTTTTCGCTCTTGACTAAGCCCATGATTAGACAGTGTTCGTCATTTACGAGCGGATCGTGCAGATCGTCGTTTTTGTAGTAAAACTCTACCAATGGAAACGACAAAACCGTGCCTTCTTTTATCGCAAGGCGCTTTGTTAGCGAGCCGGTTGCGATATTTCTCACGACCACTTCAAGCGGGATGATTTCACATTTTTTCACGAGCTGTTCGGTGTCGCTTAGGGTTTCGACCAGGTGGGTCGGGATACCTTTTTCTTTTAAAAGATGAAAAAGCTGCGTCGAAATTTTGTTATTTAACGCGCCTTTGCCCGCTTCATTGCCTCTTTTTTGCGCATCAAAGGCGGTTAGATCGTCTTTAAATTCCGCTATTAGCAAGTCCGCATCGTCCGTTGCGAACATCTTTTTTCCCTTGCCTTCGTAGATCAGCTCTTTTTTTTGCATTTTTGCACTCCTTATTTTAGCTGTAAAATTTTGATCGCGTCAATCGCCGATTTTAGCTGTATATCGTCGTTTACGTTAGCCTCGGTTATTATGGTTTTATTATCTGTGATTTTCGTAGTATTTTTGTCGCTATTTGCGTCTATTTTACTCAGTTCGTTGGTTAGGTGTTTTTTTAGTTCGCTCTCTTTTATAGAAAAGGCATTTTCGTCATGCTGAGGCACTTTACCCGGAAATACGACGATATCAGGTTCCACGCCCGTTGCTTGTATAGTGCGGCCGCTAGGTAGGTAGTAGCGCGCTATAGTTAGGCGGATGGCCTCTTTGTCGTCTACGGGTAGGATGATCTGCACGCTGCCTTTGCCAAACGTTTTTTCGCCGATAACGACGGCTCGTTTGTGGTCTTGTAGCGATCCGCTCACGATCTCGCTCGCGCTCGCGCTTCCGCCGTTAACTAGCACCGCAAGCGGTAAATTTGTGATTTTATTTGCTCTCGCAGCTTTAAATTCGCTATTTTCGCTCTCGTTTCTACCCTTTTGAGATACGATCACGCCGCTATCTATAAACAAATTCGTCAGTCCGACCGCTTGGTTTAAAAGTCCGCCCGGGTTGTTGCGAAGGTCTAGTATGATACCTTCCGCTTTTGGATATTTTTTGATAAATTCCTCGGCCTTTTCGGTTACGTGCTTGTCAAAATTTGTCACGCGAAGATAGAGGATATTGTCTTTTTCGATCATCTTTGCGTAAACGGACTCAACCGAGATGATGTCTCGCACGAGCTTCACGTCAAACGGCTTTTGTTCGCCTTTTCGCACGATAGTTATCGTGATAGGCGTCTTTGGTTTGCCGCGCATTTTATTGACAGCTTCGTCTATGGTGGTGCCTAGGGTCGCGTTTCCGTCGATGCGAAGGATGATGTCGCCGCTTTTTATGCCGGCTTTATCCGCAGGCGTATTTTCGATAGGCGAGATGACCGTTAGGGCACCGTCTTTCATGCCGACGGTTATACCAAGACCGCCAAATTCCCCGTTTGTCTGCACCTGCATATCTTTAAACGCCTTTTCGTTTAAAAATCCCGAATGCGCGTCGAGGTTGTTCAAAAGCCCCTCTATGGCCTTATCCACGATCTCTTTAAACTGTAAATCATCAACATAATATTTTTCGATAGTAGAAATGGTTTTTGTAAGTTTTGAGAGCGATTGTAGTTTAGAATTTGAGCCGTCTTCGGTGGCTTTAGCATTTAAATTTGCGCTAAAAACCGCTCCGAAAATCATCGCGCCCGCAACGCTCGAAAACAAAAACATCTTTTTTTTATTCAAAGTTAATCTCCTGCCTTTTTAAGTGGGGCTATTTTAGTTAAATTTGCCTAAAAATAGGATAAAAGATTTAATAAAATTTAATTTTATTTCGTAAGTATTTATATTGTATCACTTAGATAACTTGACAATAATCGACTAAAGTTATATAATACGTCCATTATAAACTAAAGGAGAAAAAATGGCGAATTTAGGCGAAAATTTAACCGCACAAATGCAAGATCTAGTAGAAAAGGGCGTCGCGCTCGCGATTCACGCGAAAAATCCGCAAACGTTTCCGCTTCATTTGCTTTGGGCTCAGGTTGCAGATAGCCTGTCTCTTATAC
>CALBNA010000128.1 GCA_937896205.1 uncultured Campylobacter sp.
TTCGTAAATAGCGTACGGTTTGTTTAAAGTGGGCGCCGAAAAAAGAAGCAAAAATTTACGTAAAAAAGAGCAAAATTTAAACGCATTTTATGCGGCATATAGACTACGGCTTTAACCTACGAGCTACAAGAATTTACCGCTTAACGTCTCGCACACTTATTCAGACCCCATTGGACTAAATTTAGGCTATACCGATAATATCGGCACAACCTGCTTACCGCAAAATTTGCCTAGCCTAAAAGCTAGTCGATCAGCGTAGTCGCCGTCCGTAAGATTATCGCTGTAAAGACGTTTAGACGCGCAAGCGTGAAAATGCGACACGCCAGCCGTCCAAACTATCTATAGCGGCGTATCCGTCCATAAAAAATACGCCGCCGCGCCAAAAAATTAAATTTTAAAATTTTCTATCTCGTTAAAATTTAGATACCGATAAATTTGTGCCTCTTTGCCCGCAAGCTTTTGGGGTACGATATTCATGTATTCTGAGGCGCTCGGCAGCCTGCCTAGCACGGCGCAAACGGCGGCCAGCTCGGCACTACCAAGATATACGCGCGCGCCCATACCCATACGGTTATCAAAGTTTCGCGTCGAGGTCGAAAACACCGTCGCACCGTCGTTTACCCGAGCTTGGTTACCCATACAAAGCGAGCAGCCGGGCACCTCCGTGCGAGCGCCCGCCGCGCGGAAGATATCGTAGTAGCCCTCCGCCTCCAGCAGCCGCTGATCCATCTTGGTTGGCGGCGCGATCCAAAGCCTGGTCGGCAGCGTCCCAAGCCCCCGCAGAGCCTCGCCGAGCGCGCGGTAGTGGCCGATATTGGTCATACAGCTACCCACAAACACCTCGTCGATTTTATGCGGGCGCGAGCTATCGGCTAGCACTTCGCTCAGAGTCGCGACGTCGTCGGGGTCGTTCGGGCAGGCTAGGATCGGCTCTTTTATCTCGTCCAAATTTATCTCGATTACCTCGGCATAGCGCGCGTTTTTGTCGGCTCGCAGCAGCTCGGGCGCCGCTAGCCACTCGCGCATTTTCGCGGCGCGCCGCTCCAGGCTCGCCCTGCTCTCATACCCGGCCTCTATCATCGCCTCGATGAGAGCGACGTTTGAGCGGACATATTCAGCGACGCTTTGCTCGCTCAAATTTACCGCGCAGGCCGCCGCAGAGCGCTCAGCCGAGGCGTCGCTTAGCTCAAATGCCTGCTCGACTTTTAGCTCCTCCAGCCCCTCGATCTCTAAAATTTTACCCGCAAATACGTTTTTCTTGCCCTTCTTTTCGACCGTGAGTAGCCCGCGCTTGATCGCGTAGTAGGGGATCGCATTCACTAGATCGCGCAGCGTCACGCCCTTTTGCAGTCGCCCGCTAAATCGCACGAGCACGGATTCTGGCATATTTAGCGGCATAGCCCCAGACACCGCCGCAAACGCCACCAGTCCGCTACCCGCAGGGAAGCTCACGCCGATAGGAAAGCGCGTATGAGAGTCGCCGCCCGTGCCCACGGTATCTGGCAACACCATGCGATTTAGCCACGAGTGTATGACCCCGTCGCCCGGCCTCAGGCTCACTCCGCCGCGCGAGCTCATAAATTTAGGTAGCGTCCTTTGCGTTTCAAGGTCGCTTGGTTTTGGATAGGCCGCCGTGTGACAAAAGCTCTGCAGTACGAAATCAGCTGAAAATCCAAGACTAGCCAGCTCCTTGATCTCATCGCGCGTCATCGGCCCGGTGGTATCCTGCGAGCCTACGGTTAGCGTCGCCGGTTCGCAGTATTGCCCGGCCCTGATGCCCGGCACGCCGCAGGCTCTACCCACGATCTTTTGAGCTAGCGTGTAACCCTCGCTCTCGTCCGTTTGCGGCTGCGACGGCCTCGCAAATATATCCTCCGCGCCCAAATTTAGCGCCGCTCTGGCCTTACCGCAAAGCGACCGACCAATAATGAGAGGTATGCGCCCGCCCGCTCTGATCTCGTCAAATATTGTGTTTGGCGCAAGCGTAAAACGAGCGACCGGCTCGCCTTGTAGCTTTTCGTTTTCGTTTAAATTTTCAAATTTAGCTTCGCCGTAAATTTGAACCGCGTCAAATTTACCCTCGGCGCTCAAATTTACCCACCCGACACGGAAAATCTCGCCCATATACGGGTAGATATCCACCACGTCGCCCGTCTCTAGCGCGCTCGCGTCGGCCACTATAGGCAGCGCGCCGCTATCCTCGGCGGTGTTAAAAAATATCGGCGCGATCGCCGTGCCTATAACGATGCCGCCCGTTTTTTTGTTCGGCACGCCCTCTATCTCGCGCCCGAGGTGCCACTGGATGGAGTTTATGCCGCTCTTTCGGCTACTGCCCGTACCCACGACGTCGCCCGCGTAGACGACCTCGAGCCCGCTTTTTTTGAGCTCATTGATCATCTCTAGGCTGCCGGGCTGACGCTTAACTAGCATCGCGTTTGCGTGCAACGGGATGTCTGAGCGCGTGTAGGCCTCACTAGCGGGGCTTAGATCGTCGGTGTTAGTTTCGCCGGCAACCTTAAAGATCACTGCTCTTATGTATCGCGGCAGGCTCGCACGCGCCTTAAACCACTCCGCTTCAGCCCACGAGCGTAGCACTTCTAGCGCAAATTTATTGCTTTTTGCAAGCTCTGCCACGTCGTTAAAATAATCATGCACAAAAATCGTCTCTTTTAGCACGTTACAGGCGGCCTGTGCTACGGCTTCGTCGGCGTTTTTTAGACTCTCAAGCAGCACGATGACGCTGTATCCGCCAAGCATCGGTCGCAGCAAATTTACGGCGCCGATTTCGTCAAGGCTGCTTATCTTAAGCCCGTGATTTATAATCTCGTTTAAAAACTCCGCCTTTACCTTCGCCGCGTCGTCTACGCCCGGATTTACACGATTTGCTAGTAAATTTACGAGCCGCTTTACCCTCTTTTGATTTTCATCTAGCTTTGCGGCGATAATCGCTTCGCCCTCACCGCCCGGTTCCATCGGCGGTACGCGACCTGAAAGTAAGCCTAGATACTCCCTCTCGTGCGCGCTTTCAAGCTTTAAAAGCTCACAAACCTCTCTCGTGCGCTCCTCGTTTAGCGGTAGCGGCGGCACGCCCAAGGCCTCGCGCTCTTTTACGTGTTTTTCGTATTCGGTAAAAAAGTCCATCGTTTTTCCTTAATCCATTTTTTAAACGATACGATTTTAGCGAAAAACAGATAATAATATAAACTAAATTTCGCTAAATTTGCGTTACTTGATACCAAAGGAGTAAATTTTGCAAAAAGCGTATTTTGACTCGCCCATCGGCGTTTTGGAGATTTGCGGCGACGAGAGCGGAGTTTGCGAGCTAAATTTTGTG
>CALBNA010000129.1 GCA_937896205.1 uncultured Campylobacter sp.
GAGATGTGTATAAGAGACAGCGTCAAGGCTAAGATAAACGCGCTGTGCGCTAGCTTCAAAGGAGCCCACTAGCAGTCCGCTATTATCCCACCCCTCTTGACTCGCAAACGGGCTAATCTCGTCTAAAATTTTATAAATTTCGCCGATTTTCATCAAATTTTATTCGCCCTTCGCGTCGTTCGTGGCATCGATGCTGGCTTTATACGTTAGCGCGCACTCTTTAGCCAGCTCGCGGATTTTTAGGATATAGTCTTGCCTTTGCGTTACGCTGATCGCTCCGCGCGCGTCAAGGACGTTAAACGTATGAGCCGCAAGCATGCAGTAATCATACGCAGGCAGCGAAATTTTAGCCTCCAGGCAGCGTTTGCACTCGCCGAATGCATTTTCAAACTGGCGAAACAGCATATCAACGTCCGCGATTTCAAAGTTATATTTACTCCACTCAAATTCGCCCTGCTTATGCACGTCGGCGTAGGTCACGATATTGCCGCCCCTATCGTCCCAAACGATATCATAGACGCTATTTACGTCCTGTAGATACATCGCAAGGCGCTCTAGTCCGTAAGTGATCTCAGCCGAAACCAGCTCGCACGCGATGCCGCCAACTTGCTGGAAATACGTAAACTGCGTCACCTCCATACCGTCTAGCCAGACCTCCCAGCCTAGCCCCCAAGCGCCCAGCGTCGGGCTCTCCCAGTTATCCTCGACGAAGCGGATGTCGTGATTTTTCAAATTTAACCCAAGCTTTTCAAGGCTTTTTAGATAAAGCTCCTGTATATTTTCCGGGCTTGGTTTAATGAGCACCTGAAACTGATAATAAGCACCCAGTCGGTTTGGGTTTTCGCCGTATCTACCGTCGGTCGGGCGGCGAGATGGGGCAACGTACGCCGTCGCCCACGGCTTTGGCCCGAGGCTCCTTAAAAAAGTCGCCTGATGATAGGTGCCAGCACCAGCAGGCATATCGTATGGCTGCAGTATCACGCAACCCTGCTCGCGCCAGTAGTTTTGCAACGTCAAAATAATCTCTGAAAACGTCATTTTTCTTCCTTTTTAAAATTTTATTTTAGATAATGTATAACCGCGCCAGGCCCTAAAGGCAGGTCAAAAACGTACCAAACTGATATTAGCGCCGCCCACGAGATCAAAAATGCGACCGTGTAGGGCAGCATTATCGAGACTACAGAGCCGATTTTCAGTCCCTTGTCGTAGCGCTGCATAAACGCCACTATCAGCACGAAAAACGGCATCAAAGGCGTGATGATATTTGTCGTCGAGTCGCCTATCCTAAAAGCAGCCTGCGTTAGCTCGGGCGAGAGGCCTAGATTCATAAACATCGGCACGAAAATAGGCGCCATCATCGCCCATTTAGCCGAATCCACGGCGATAAATAAATTTATAAACGCGATCACGACTATAAAGACGATGATAAGGCTAAGCCCTGTCTCTTATACACATCTGACGCTGCCGACGAAGAG
>CALBNA010000130.1 GCA_937896205.1 uncultured Campylobacter sp.
AGCCAAAATCAGGCTCAAATTTTAAAAGACGTCGACGCGGTCACGGATTCGTTTTTTCACGACTACATGGAGGTTGCGAACAAAATCGCCCAGGCAGTAGCAAAGACGGATAACGATGGCGATGCCTACATGGCGCAGACTAAATTTCAAAAAGACAATGCAAACTCTTTGGTTTCGTTTGTATTTTACGGCCGCGAAGACGATGGATATTTTTTTCAATCGGACGGCACTAGACTAACTCCGGAAAAAGACAACTACGACCCTCGTAAACGCGGCTGGTATATGGAAGCAAAAGCCGCAAACAAGCCCATCTATACTGAGCCTTATAAAGCCGCTACGTATAACGCGCTGGTTATAAGTTTTGCCGCACCGGTCGTAAAGGACGGCAAATTTGTAGGCGCGATCGGTTTTGATATCCAGATTGACGCTCTAAGTAAGAAAATTTTAGATATGGGTAAGACCGAATACGGTTACGTTTACGTGATGAATAAAGACGGTCTGATACTAATACATAGCGATCCCTCAAATGTAGGGAAAACCGTTCCCGCAAGTAAATATTTAGCGGAAGAATATGCGGCAAAAAGATTTGACGCCAACGGTCTAATTCCATACGTAAACTATAAGGGCGAGAGCGTAACGGCAAAACTCATACCATTAAACGAACAAGGCTGGCTGGCGGTCGCAGCGATCGGCGCGGATACTTTTTCTAGCAACACTTTACCGCTTTTAAAGGCTCAGCTAATACTAGCTACGGTGTTTATCATCGCGCTTTCGTTGTTTGTCTACGTACTGCTTAAAAAATCGCTAAGCCCGATAAAAACTATCCAAGAAAAGCTTGACGATACGTTTAAATTTATCACTTACGAGACGCAAAAAGCTCCTAATAAACTAGCCGTTACGACGCGAGACGAATTTGGCCTCATGAGCTACGCGATAAACGAAAATATCGACAAAGTCATCGACGGTATCAAAAAAGATAGCGCGATGATCGACGAGCTAAACGGCGTAGCAAACAAGATGATCAGAGGAAATCTCGGCGCCAAGATCGCCCAGACGCCTAACAACCCTGCGTTAGTCGAGCTAAAAGAGCTGTTAAACCGCTTCTTTGCCTCTATCTCGTCAAATTTAAAAGATATCGCCGCGGTGCTAAACGCATACAATAAAAACGACTACACCTCCCGCGTGGATATAAAAGACGACATCGAAAGCGACCTGCGCGACATGATGCTAGGACTGCAAAGCGCGGGCGATGCGGTGTGCAACATGCTAAGAGAAAATCTAAGCGAAGCTAAAAGCCTAGAAGAGAAGGCAAAAGTGCTAGCCGACTCTATGAGAGAGCTAACGCAAGGCGCAAGCAAACAAGCAAGCGCGATCGACGAGAGTGCGGCCGCGATCGAGCAGATGAGCAGCTCGATGAACGCCATCAGTCAAAAGGCGCAGGATGTGACGCGCCAAAGCGAAGAGATCAAAAATATCATCGTGATTATCCGCGATATCGCTGATCAGACAAATTTGCTAGCGCTTAACGCTGCTATCGAGGCGGCAAGGGCAGGC
>CALBNA010000131.1 GCA_937896205.1 uncultured Campylobacter sp.
GCAAATAGCCATCCTAAATTTAAGAAAAACCTCAAGATATTTTTAAATAAATTTCCGGCTCTTAGGGCGAGAATTTTTAGCCTCAAAGGGCAAATAAGAGACGATATCTACGTCTCGCAAGAGGGCGTTTTTGAGCCGAGCGTTTTTGCTTTAAGGCACTCAAAAGAGTACGAGCGAAATTTGGAACTAAAAAATCTCGAATTTAACGAAAACTTTAGCGAGCTAACCGTCATCGGCAGCATCAGCGGACACTATAGTTTGGCCGCGATAAACAGAAACATCGTATTTAGGCTACTCGGTAAGGTAAAAAACGTCTTTGTAATCTGCTATCACGAGAACTATTTCGATAAAATCGAAGACATCGCGATAACCAAAGACGAGTATGAAACGCTAAGAAGCATAGTACCGGATAAAAAAGCACCCGCAATCAGAACCGACGACAAGGTCGCGATCTACCACCACTACCCGCTAATCGAAGACGTGCGCGAAGGCTACGGCTTTGAGATCGCGGTATTTTTCTGGGAGGAGTCGCGTATCCCGCCTAGGACGATCGAAATTTTAAACTCCAAGTATAAGGGCATTTTAGTTTCGACCTTTTTCATCAAAAAAATTCTCATCGACAACGGTTGCTATACGCCCGTAAAAGTGGCCGATATACCGCTAAAAACGCCGCCTGCGCCAAGCGTTTTGCAAGAAAACAGCGACCAAAAGCGCAAGATAAAGCTCTTTCACATCTCGTCGTGCCTACCTAGAAAGGGTGCCGACGTGCTACTGCGAGCCTTTAACGAAGCTTGCAAAAAAGCTAAATTTGAGCTGAGCCTAACGATAAAAAGCTTCCCCAACCCGCACAATAGCGTAACCGAGCAAATCGAGCTTTTAGTCGATAAAAAGTACCGCAATAAAATCCGCGTGATACTAAACGAAGATCTAACCGCGCTTGACGTGGCAAATCTCTACAAGCAGTGCGATATCGTCGTGCTACCGACGCGCGGCGAGGGGCTAAATATGCCGGCAATCGAAGGCGTACACTACAAAAAGCCGGTTATCTCCACCGACTATAGCGGCCAGTGCGAGTTTTTGGACGATAGCTGCGAGTTTATCGGATACAAATTTACGCCGGCCGTTACGCATTTTAATCTAAATTATTCATTTTGGGCGGAGCCTAGCGTCAAGGATCTAAGCGAAAAGATCCTCAAAGTAGCCGAGCAAATTTTACAAAACCGCACTCCAAACATAGAATCGCTAAAACAGAAAGTCGATGAAATGATGTTTGGTGAGACAAATGCGCTA
>CALBNA010000132.1 GCA_937896205.1 uncultured Campylobacter sp.
TTTGTAGCACTACGCGGCTGTAAATTTGACGAATGGAAATTTTATGAAAATTTTTCTCGGTTTTAAGTAACTCAAAGCTAAATTTTTATAAAATGCGCTCTCAAAGCTTCAAAGTAGGGGTCTGATCCGAAATGGCTTAAATTTACAAGGAGACTTTATGAAAAAAGTTGTTTTCTTAATGATGGCTTTTGCTAGCTTCGCGTTTGCGGACGGCGGCGAAATGCTAAAATCTTACTCTGTTCTTGCAGCGGCAGTTGGTCTAGGCCTAGCGGCTCTTGGCGGCGCTATCGGTATGGGAAATACCGCATCTGCGACAATCTCAGGTACAGCTAGAAATCCAGGCGTTGGCAGCAAGCTAACTACGACGATGTTCGTTGCTCTTGCGATGATCGAAGCGCAAGTTATCTACGCACTAGTTATCGCACTAATCGTTCTTTACGCAAACCCAATGTTATAATCTCGGGCGGGTTCGTCCCGCTCTTTGCTTCTTTTTTAATCTACGTGCGACCTTGGTGGAACGGTAGACACGCTACTTTGAGGTGGTAGTGCCGAAGGGTGTGCGAGTTCAAATCTCGCAGGTCGCACCATTGTTCTTATTAACTCCCAACAAAAACCTTCCCAAGCCATCAATGATTTTCCAACTTCAAAAACACTGATCAATCAAAACAAGTCGATATTATTCGCTACAACCATGTTCTTGCGCTAGTGTCTCCCATTACCCTAAAGAGTCAAATTTGTTGCGTATACTCAAAATACTTGAGATTGCTTTGGTACTGCATTTCTCATAAGAAGCAAATCGCATCTTTACACGGCCGACCGGCATAACCAAATTTAAAAAGAAGTTTACAAATTTAAAATAGTTTTTACTAAGTTTACTACTCATAAGCTTCTCGAATAACCACAAAAATAAATTTAAGTTTTAAAAATCGCCAAAAAGTAGTCGTCTAGCAAGATAAATTTAATAATCTATTTTTAAAATAAGTGCAAAACAATAGGAAAGGAAATAAAAATCACAAATTTACTAGGCAAGCGCCTGAAGTTAGTCATAAAATAAAAACCAACTGACCTCTTATAAAACTGTC
>CALBNA010000133.1 GCA_937896205.1 uncultured Campylobacter sp.
ATATTAAGCTATGATTAAAAAATATCTCAAAAACATATCGTCTTTGTATATCGACGGCTTTAGAAATATGAAACTCGGAAAGAGCCTGTGGCTCGTCATAGCCATCAAGCTGCTTATAATGTTCGGGATTTTAAAAGTATTTATCTTTGATGAAAGTTTAAATTCGAAATTTGAGAGCGACGAGGCCAAAGCCGACTTCGTCATCTCAAATTTGACAAAGGAATAAAATGTCTGAAATTGCTTCGGTCGATTGGTCTAGGGCGCAGTTTGCGCTCACCGCGATTTACCACTTTTTGTTTGTTCCGCTCACGCTGGGACTTAGTTTTATCATCGCCATTATGGAGAGTATCTACGTCAAAACCGGCAACGAGCAGTGGCTAAAAATCACCAAATTTTGGCTAAAACTCTTCGGTATAAACTTCGCCATCGGCGTGGCTACGGGTATCATAATGGAATTTGAGTTTGGCACCAACTGGGCGAACTACAGCTGGTTTGTCGGCGACATCTTCGGCGCACCGCTAGCTATCGAGGGCTTGCTCGCATTTTTTATGGAGGCGACGTTTTTTGCTGTTATGTTTTTTGGCTGGGACAAAGTTAGCAAGAAATTTCACCTCATCTCGACCTGGCTCGTGGCTATCGGTTCAAATTTGAGCGCGCTTTGGATCCTCATCGCAAACGGCTGGATGCAATATCCGGTGGGTATGAAATTTAACCCCGCAACCGCAAGAATGGAAATGGAAAATTTCTTCGAGGTCGCTCTTAGCCCGGTAGGTATCATCAAATTTTTACACACCGTAACTAGCGGCTACGTTGCTAGTGCGCTTTTCGTGATAGGAATTTCAGCGTGGTTTATCCTAAAAGGACGCCACCTAATCATGGCTAAAAAATCAATCGTCGTAGCGGCAAGCTTTGGACTCGTTACGTCGCTGTTTTTGATGTTTAGCGGCGACGAGAGCGCATATCAGGTCGCGCGCACCCAGCCTATGAAACTAGCCGCGATGGAAGGCCTTTATAAAGGCGAACAAAATGCCGGCCTAGTCGCGATGGGCGTACTAGATCCGTCTAAAAAACATGGCGACGGCAAGGACGCGTTTTTACTCGAACTAAAAGTGCCTTACGCGCTTGGAATAATGGCTACTAGAAAATTTGATAGCTTTACTCCGGGCATCGAGGATTTAGTCTACGGCAACGAAGCGCAAAATATAGAGAGCGTCGCAAGCAAGATGGCCAAAGGCTCGCTAGCCGTTAGCGCACTAGCTAGCTACAACGCCGCTAAAAAATCGGGCGATAAAGCCGCGATGGAGCAAGCAGAGCAAACTCTGGCTCAAAATATGAAATTTCTAGGCTACGGATACCTAAAATCCCCGGAAAGCGCCGTGCCGCCGGTCGGTATTACGTTTTATAGCTTTCACTTAATGGTGGCTCTTGGTACTTACTTTTTGGCTTTATTTTTGGTCGTTACGTATCTTACGATGGCAAACGATATCGAAAATTTCAAAAAGCTGCTGTGGGCGTGCGTATTTAGTATCCCGCTAGGACTAGTGGCGATCGAGGCGGGCTGGATAGTAGCCGAAGTAGGGCGTCAGCCGTGGGTCGTGCAAGACCTCATGACCGTGGGCGTGGGAGCTACGAATTTAGCCGACACCAACATCAAAATTTCATTCTGGCTATTTGCCGTTTTATTTACGGCGCTTTTGATAGCCGAGATAAAAATCATGCTAAAACAGATAAAAATAGGATTTGAAAACCATGCTTAGTTTAGAATTTTTACAAATTTACTGGTGGTGCGTAGTTAGCTTGCTAGGCGGTTTGCTGGTGTTTATGATGTTCGTTCAGGGCGGACAGACGCTACTTTTCGGACTTTGCAAAAACGAGCTGCAAAAGGACATGGTGATAAATTCTATCGGGCGCAAATGGGAGCTTACGTTTACTACTCTCGTAATGTTTGGCGGCGCGTGCTTTGCGGCGTTTCCGCTGTTTTACGCGACAAGCTTCGGCGGCGCGTACTGGGTGTGGCTGGCGATTTTGTTTTGCTTTATCCTTCAAGCCGTTAGTTACGAATACCGCAAAAAACCGGACAACTTCCTAGGTCAAAAAACCTATGAAATTTTCCTTTTCATAAACGGCTCTCTCGGCGTTATTTTAATCGGTATGGCCGTTAGCACGTTTTTTTCGGGTAGCGACTTTTTACTAAACGAGCACAACTTCGTACAATGGCAGACGCCGTTTCGCGGACTTGAAGCGCTGGGCAATATCATGCTATATCCGCTAGGCATCGCGATGTTTTTCCTAGCTCGCGTGGGCGGAGCGCTCTATCTCATCAACAATATCGACGATGAGGAGATAAGAGCCAACGCCAGAAAAGCGGCGCTAAAAAATACCATTTTGTTTTTGCCGTTCTTTTTGATATTCATCGCTTGGATATTTACAAAGACCGGTTTTGCCTACGACGAGAGCGGCGTAGTGAGCTTAGTTGGCTTTAAGTATGCTCTAAATTTACTCCAGATGCCGCTTGTTGCAGCGATGATAGTTATAGGCGTCGGGCTCGTACTTTTTGGTATATTTAAGGGCGCATTTACGACCAGTATCTACGGCGTAGTGCCTTACGGTGTGGGCGTAGTGCTAACGGTTACGGGACTATTTTTGATAGCCGGGCTTGCGGACACGGCGTTTTATCCGTCGTTTTCAAATTTACAAAGCTCGCTCACGATCAAAAACGCAAGCTCTAGCCACTACACGCTAAACGTTATGGCCTACGTGAGCCTACTAGTGCCGTTTGTTTTGGGCTATATTTTCGTCGTTTGGCGCGCGATGGACAGCAAAAAGATCACCGCGGACGAGATCAAGCACGATCATCACGCATATTAAGGATAAAAATGATAGAAGCGATAGTTTTTCTTTTTCTTTGGGTTTTGGCGCTTTTTGGCGGATACAAATTCGTCCATTTTAACATCAAACACGTCGAGAAAAACGACGACAAATACTTTGGAAATTTGCGCGAATAAGCGCTGATCAGTAAATCTCGTTCTACTTAAATTTTAGCTTTTATCGCTATAATGAGGCTAAAATTTTAAGGAGAACGAGATGTTTGACTTCACTTTTCATAACCCCACTAAAATACAATTCGGCAGAGGCAAAGAGCGAAATATCGGGCTTTATATGCGCGAATTTGACGCTAAAAGAACCCTACTAATCTACGGCAGCGATCGCATCAAAAAAGACGGACTCTTTGACGCAGTAGTAGCAAGCCTAAAAGAAAACGGCATAGAGTTTATAGAACTTGGCGGTATAATCAGCAACCCCGTGCTAAGCAAAGTTTACGAAGGAATCGAGCTAGCTAGGAAATTTAACGCCGATAGCGTGCTAAGCGTAGGCGGAGGCTCCTGTCTAGATAGCGCCAAAGCCATTGCCGCAGGCGCGCTATATGAGGGCGACGTGTGGGACTTTTTCACGGGCAAGAACCCGAGCCGCGCGCTAAAAATTTTTGACGTCATCACCCTTGCGGCGACGGGTAGTGAGATGAACTCGGGCGCAGTCGTGACAAACGAAGCCACAAAACAAAAATTCTCTATCCACGGCGGCGTGCTATATCCGCTAGTCTCGGTCGTAAACCCTCAGCTGCAAGCTAGCGTTAGCCGCGAGTACCTGGCATACTCCGCTGCCGACGTCATCGCGCACAGCATCGAGGGATACTTTACTGCTAGCGTGCAGCCTGATATCATCAACCTCTACATCGAGTCCAACATCAAAACCGTGATGAAAACGACTGAAATTTTATTAGCTAATCCCGACGACTACGATGCCAGAGCCGAGTTTGCCTGGGCGGCGACGATGGCGCTAAACGGCCTAACATACGTCGGCACGCACGGCTACTCCTACCCAAACCACATGCTAGAGCACGCCATGAGCGCGGTCGTAAACTGTGCGCACGGAGCGGGTCTAGCAGTCATAATACCTGCCTGGATGAAGTGGTACAAGAGCCGAAATTTGGGCGCATTCGAGCGTTTTGCACGCGAGATTTTCGGCGTAAACTCAGCCGATGAAGGCATCGCCGCCTTTAAAGCGTGGCTTAGTAAAATCGGAGCTCCAGTTAACCTAAAAGCTGTCGGCATAGAGGGCGAAACGCTAGAAGAAGTCGTAAATTTAGCCCACGACTACGCGGCAAACTGGCGCAAAGATAAGCTCTACACGAAGGAAAATATCAAAGCTATTTTTGAGCTGGCGAAGTAAATTTGAGAAAAT
>CALBNA010000134.1 GCA_937896205.1 uncultured Campylobacter sp.
TCCTTGTAGCGGTTAAACGCCATCGCGAAATTTCGCGCCGAAACAGCGCAAAGAACGCCTAAAATAAGCAGCTTCCAGCCAAACCAAGCCATGCCGTTTACCTGCGCGCTCGCCGTTATCATCGCGGTAAAGATAAAAGGCAGCGCGAAAATCGAGTGCTTAAAGACGATTAGTTCGTTAATATCTTTTAAAATATTTATAAATTTTTGCATAATCTTCCTGAAATTTTTGCTTTATTTTATCTTATAAAAGCGTAAATTGTGATAAAATTTGAGCAGATTCACGAATTTTAAGGCATTTTTATGAAAGAACTCGCCATCATCGGCACCACCGCTAGTGGAAAAACGGCGCTCGCGTTAAAGCTTGCGAGCGAATTTAACGGAGTGATTCTGAGTCTTGATTCGCTTTGCGTTTATAAATTTATCGACGTCGCCAGTGCCAAGCCGACTGCGGACGAGCTAGCCTCAGTGCCGCATTTTGGGGTAAATTTGCTGATGCCGGATGAGCATTTTGACGTCGGTATGTTTTTTGAGGTTTATAAAACAGCTCGCGAATTTGCGCAAAAAAACGGCAAAAATTTATTTATAACCGGCGGAAGCGGATTTTATCTAAAGGCGCTTTTGTCGGGTCTCACGCCTAAATTTGAGCGTGTAGAAAGCGGCCTAAGCAACTCTCAAATTTACGAGCTAGTTTCAAGCCTAGATCCCGAATTTGCCGCCAAATTTAGCGCAAACGACACCTACCGTCTGCAAAAGTGGTGTGATATCCACTCGTTTTTGCGCTCTAGCGGGCGCGATGAGACCCCGAGCTTGTATCTGCGCGAAAATACCCTAGCCCCCGTCGCGTCAAATTTGGCGATTTTCGAGCTTAGCTGGGATAGGGACGAGCTGAGAGGACGCATCAAAGAGCGCACTAGGGCGATGTTTGAGCAGGGTTTACTGGACGAAGCGCGAGAGCTGTTTGCACGGTATCCTCAGCGACCAAAGCCGCTAAGCTCGGTCGGTCTAAAAGAGTGCGGAGAGTTTTTGCGAGGCGAGATCAAAACCCAGACCGAGCTAGAGGAGCTCATATGCACGCACACGGCGCAGCTGGCTAAGCGTCAGCGGACTTTTAATAGATCGCAGTTTGAGAGTAGATTTAGCGGCAGCGTCGGGGAGTGTGAAGAGAAAATCATAGAATTTTTAAAGGGATAAATTGACAAATTTGGCGGCTCGTCTTTTGAGCGTCTTTGAATGAGTTTGAAATTTTAAGTCTGCGGCAGACTACTTGTCTAGCCTTGACTTAAAATTTCTGCACAACATTCAAAGACGCTCAAAAGACAAGCCATAACTACTTAAAAGCAACAAACGTCGCAAAATTCGCCCATCTAAACATACACTCCACATTTTTAAACCCCGCGCTAAGCGCCAAATTTCTATTTTCCGCTTCGGTGTAGGGGATCAGCACATTTTCCAGAGCCTCACGCTTTTGCGCGATTTCGTAGCGCGAGTAGCCCTGCTCGAGCTTGTATTTTTCGTAGATTTCGATCATGTTTTTGCTTAGCGTCTTATCCTCAAATATCAGCTTTTCGCTAAAAACAAACACGCCGCCGTCATTTAACGCGCAGTAAATTTTAGCTACGAAATCCTGACGCTTAGGCGGACGGATAAACTGTAGCGTGTAGTTCATCCTGTCTCTTATACACATCTGACGCTGCCGACGAAGAG
>CALBNA010000135.1 GCA_937896205.1 uncultured Campylobacter sp.
AATTTTACGCCGGGGCGGCGATAAAGATAATGCCGACAGCGCGCGGGCTTGCAGAGGGAAATTTTATCCCCGAAAACGGGCTTGTTTACCTTATCTCGGACAACGCTTCGGACAAGAGCTATTTTAACTGCGTCTGCCTAAGCAAAGGAGAAGAAGGCAACGTGATCTGCCGCCCCTGGCGAGATAGCAACTGCGTGCTTGGAAGCGAGATCAAGCGGATGTTTGAGAGCGAGCTGCAAGAGGCGTAAACATTATTATAAATTCCGCTATTAGGCAAGTTGGAGCCAAAATTTATCAAATTTACCTAAGCTTAAAACAAATTCAATATACAGACCGCCGTGCAGCCGGAACTAAATTTAACGAGTAAATTTTACAAGCAGCTAAAGCGGTAGATAAATTTTGAACCGTTGGTGCTTAAATTTACGCATAACCAAAAAGTCAAATTTAAACCGTCTGCCGCCTTGATTAGAGCTCAAATTTTAACAGAGGACAAAGCGGCGACATCCTGCCGCCAGCCAAAACGTAACGATAAATTTGAGCCAAATTTCACCCAAATTTATCGTTAAAACCGCCGTCAAATTTATCTCAAATGCCAAAACTCCGGCCTATACTCAAAGTGCATCGTGTCAAAGCTCACCCAGCGCCCACCCCAGATGAAGCCGTGCTTTTCAAATACGCGCACGATCTCCTCTGGGATTTGATTGCGGTAGCGGCCGTCCTTGCTCCAGCGCCAGTAGTCGCTTTTGTCGGTATTTATGTCGATCGCGATGCCGTATGAGTGCGCGCTCTTTCGCTTTGTGCCCTCGATTGCACGCCAGTTAAACGTGCCAGACGGGTTATCAAGAAATTTTAGTAGCTCGGGTTTTTGCAGGGCCAGCGCATCAAGCTCGTTTGAGACGGCTTGCAGGGCGGTTGCCGCGCCGTTTTTAGAGTTAAATTTAAGCGTTTTGCTGCCGTGATTTTTTAGCCAAACGACGTCGGTTAAATTTGCCTTTACTTCCGCCTCATTCGCGCCGTAAATTTTATCTAAAAGCTCGTAGTTTCGGTATCTGCCAGCGTCATTGCTAGGTAGAGCTAGAGGCTTAAATAGCGGATAAGGCTGCGCAAAAGTGTCCTCGACGTCGGCGAGGTTTAGCAGGCGCGCCGTATCTTTTATCTCGCCGTCGTCAAATTTGATCTTAGCGCCGTCTGAAAAAATCACCTCGTTGCCGACTATTTTCACACCGTAAGCTTTTTCGATCGCCGATTGTTTCGCGCGCTGCGCCTCCTCGCCGCTAGCTATTTCAAAGGTGTTCATGGAGTTTATACGCGAAACTAGCAAACGTTTTGGATCGATATCGGAGACATCCGAGCCGATTTTTAGCGTCGTGATCGCCACGCCGCCGATCATGGCTCTGCCGTTATCTTTCGTGCGGATACCCCAGACGTCGTGTACGGCGAGCGGTTCACCTCCGCGCAGACCCGCGTATAGCATAATGTGCCCGTTCATGTGAAATAGCGTTCTATACGGCACTGCCTGCGTTTTGATGACGCGCAGTTTTTCTTCCGCGCTTAAATTTGCCAGACTCACGACCTTGCCGATTTGACCTTGCGCCTTTGAGTTTCGCGGTAGCCACACGCCAAAGCTACCTAAGAAGTCCTGCAAAAACAGCGAGCAGTCGCGCTTGCCGCCAAACCCGCCCCAGCCGTAGCTTTGCCCGAGTAGCGATGACGCCAGCGTTCTTACGTTTTCGTCGCTAAATTTAAGCGGAAAGCGGCTCGCGTTTTGTTTTGAGATCTCGTAGTTTTTTAGCCCGTTTTGAGTCTGGATTTTGCCGTAAAATTTAAACTGATCCTCGCTTTGAAAGGGCAAAATCGCGCCTATGCGCCCGTAAAACAAAAAGTTGCCGTTTTTGTCGTAGACTGGCTCTTCGTCTTTGATAACGCTTAGAAATTTAGAGTTTTTTAGCTCCTGCACGGCGGCCGCGCTTAAAATTTTGATTTCGGTCGATTTTACCCAGGCC
>CALBNA010000136.1 GCA_937896205.1 uncultured Campylobacter sp.
CTCAGGGACGATATTTGAAACGATACCCTTGTTTCCGTGGCGACCCGCCATCTTATCGCCCACTTTTAGCTTGCGCTTTGTCGCGATATAGACTTTAACGAGCTTAACTACGCCGCTTGGCAAGATGTCGTCTTTTTCTAAAATTTCCATCTTAGCATCATGCTCTTCTTTGAACTTTTTCTTCTCATTTTGGAAATGATTTTTTATGTCGTCGTATGATTTTTGAACGTCTTTTGAAAAGCCCTTAACGATCGCGCTTAGAGTAAAGCGGTTGATGTTTTCAAACTCCTCTTTATCGATCTTCTCGCCCTTTTTATAGGTTTTTTTACCGATAGTTTGAGCAGAACTCAAAGGCGTTTTGCAAAGTAGAGCGCCCACTTTTAGCATCTCTTCGCGGTCTAGCATCAAGAGCCTATCATGGTGTTCTTTTTCAAAAGCCGCTTTTTCTTCTTCATAAACTTTATTTGAGCGATTATCTTTTTCGTGACCTTTTTTAGTAAAAATTTTAACGTCTACAACGACGCCTTCCATAGAAGCTGTCGCGTAAAGGGATTTATTTACCACGTGACCGGCTTTTTCGCCAAAAATCGCACGAAGTAAGCGCTCCTCGGGCGTTGGCTTAACCTCGCCTTTTGGAGAAACCTTTCCGACTAGGATCATGCCGGGTTTTACCTGTGTGCCGATTTTTATTATGCCGCTATCATCGAGATGGAGTAAATCTTCCTCTTTGATATTCGGGATATCCTTAGTGATCTCCTCAACGCCGTCTTTTAGCTCGCGGGCTTCGATCTCTTTTTCATAAATATGCACACTCGTAAACGCATCCTCTCGGATCATTTTTTCGCTGATTACGATCGCATCCTCGTAGTTATAGCCGTTCCACGGCATGAAAGCTATAAGCGCATTTTTACCGATAGCCAGCTCACCGCGCTCCATAGACGGACCGTCGGCGATGATCTGCCCAGCCGCTACGCTTTCGCCTTTTTTAACGATAGGGTGTTGGGAGAATGTCGTATTTTGGTTGGTTCTTAAATTTTTCTCCATAGAGTAGTGATCGATATATGGACCTGCCTCGTCTTCGCCAAGGATAAAGATATTTTTATTGTCCACCTTTTCGACTACTCCAGCGCGTCTAGCCTTGATCGCCTCCCATGCGTCGCGTGCTACAGTACTCTCCATGCCAGTTCCAACGATAGGAGCGGACGAGCGAAGTAGCGGCACTGCTTGGCGCTGCATGTTTGATCCCATGAGGGCACGGTTTGCGTCATCATGCTCCAAAAACGGAATAAGCGATGCCGCAACACCAGCTATCATACCGGAGCAAAGGTCGATAAGCTTAACATCCTCGCGTTTAGCCAGTATCATCTCGCCGTCTTGTCTAGCCTCGATCAAGTCCTCTACTATATAGCCGCTTTCATCAAGCGCAGTAGAGGCCGGAGCGATAACCAAATTTTCCTCTTGAGTTGCCGTTAGATAAACGATCTCGTCAGTTACTTTGCCGTCTACGACTTTTTTATACGGGGCTTCGACGAAGCCGAGATTATTTACCTTCGCGTAAGTAGAAAGCGTGTTGATAAGGCCGATGTTTTGACCTTCCGGGGTCTCTACTGGGCAAATTCTACCGTAGTGAGTCGGATGAACGTCGCGCACCTCAAAGCCGGCTCTATCTTTTACGAGACCGCCCTCGCCCAGCGCCGAAAGTCTGCGCTTATGCGTAACTTCGCTAAGCGGGTTAGTCTGATCCATAAACTGGCTCAACTGACCGCCGGTGAAAAATTCCATTATCGTCGTGGTTATCATTTTTGGATTAACCAAATCGTAAGGCATAATCTCCTCAGTATTACCCAGCGTCGTAAATTTATCCCTGATAGCCTTTTGCATTTTTACAAAGCCTAGGTGAAGCTCGTTTGCCAAAAGCTCGCCGATAGAGCGGATACGACGGTTGCCGAGGTGATCGCGGTCGTCGATATGTCCTTGTCCGTTTTTGACCTTTATCAAATATTTTGCCGTTTTTATAATGTCTTCATTGGTCAAAACCGTTACGTATTCAGGTACTTCAAGTGCCAGCTTGTGGTTCATTTTCATACGGCCAACACCCGTCAAATCATATCTTTCAGGATTAAAGAATAGATCGTTTACGAAAGCGCGAGCAGCATCTTTAACGACCGGTTCGCCTGGACGCATAACTTTATAAATTCTTATCGCCGCAAGATCGTTTTCATCGTCGACGTTTTCGGTTTGACGTAGTAGTTTTAGCGTCTCGTTATCGGCGATAAACGAATTTATGATAGCGTCGTCCACGCCTGCTGCTAGGTCGTTTGCTATCTCGATACTCTCTTGATCAGCCAAAATTTTAACCAATTTATTTTCATCAAGCTGTGCAAGAGTATCGTAAAGCACCTCGCCGCTGTTTTTGTCGATAACCGGGTGGGCTAAAAATCTATTTACCAAAATTTCAGTCGGATATTCGACAAATTTGACGCCGTCAGCGATGATCTTATCAGCCTTTTTCTTGGTTAGTCTTTTTCCGGCCTCGTGTAAAACATTGCCTTCTTCGTCTTTTATGTCGTATTCAACCCTGCCCTGATAATCATCTGGGTTAAATGGCGTCAAAAATTTATTATCTTTTATTGTTAAAGTTTGTATAGGATAAAATAACTTGATAATATCTTGTTTTTTATATCCAAGCGCCCTAAATAGGATAGTTACCGGTACTTTTCTGCGCTTGTTGATACGCACATAAAGTACGTCTTTTGTGTCGTATTCAAAATATAGCCAGCTACCGCGATCAGGAATGATTTGAGCCGTATAAATAAGTTTATTTACTACCGTCGGGCTTTCCTCTTCTTTAAAGATAACGCCGGGACTTCTGTGAAGCTGATTAACCACGACACGCTCGACGCCATTAATAATAAATGAAATTCTATCCGTCATCAAAGGAATTTCGCGAACGAAAATTTCCTGCTCTTTTATATCTTTTATACCGATCTTCTCGCCTGTTTTTTCATCTCTCTCGTGAACGATCAGCCTTATTTTCATTTTTAAATTTACAGAATAAGTAAGCCCGCGCTCCATGCACTCTCTGATCGTATATTTTGGTTTTCCGATTTCAGAGCTTACGTATTCCAAGCTTAAGCGGTTTTGCGGATCATGTATAGGAAATATTGATTTGAAAACTTTTTCTATACCGCTTTCGCCTTGATTTTTATCTACGTTTAAAAACTGGTCAAAACTCTTTTTTTGTAATTGTAGCAGGTTAGGAACATCGATCTCTTTGGCAACATTTGAAAAATCAACCCTAAGACGATTTCCTGAGTATAAACTATTTAGCATATTCTACCTCATGGTATAAGTTTGAAAGAAAGTAAATAACCGCACGTCTGCGGCATCTTTGTAAAAATTAAATAAGGAGGCGTCGCCTCCTTTGTAAAAATAAGTGAAATTATTTAAGTTCGACTTTAGCGCCAGCTTCTTCAAGCTCTTTTTTAGCTGCTTCAGCCTCATCTTTGCTAACACCCTCTTTAATAACAGAAGGAGTTTGCTCAACTGCGTCTTTAGCCTCTTTAAGACCAAGACCTGTAAGAGCGCGAACAACTTTAATAACGTTGATTTTCTTGTCGCCGCCGTCAACTAGAACAACGTTAAATTCTGTTTTCTCTTCAGCTGCATCAGCTGCGCCGCCTGCTGCTGCGCCGCCTGCTACCATTACTGGAGCAGCGCTTACGCCAAATTTCTCTTCAAATTCTTTTACTAGTTCGCTTAGCTCTAATACTGAAAGATTAGAGATAAATTCTAATACGTCCTCTTTGGTAATTGCCATTTTTTATCCTTTTATATTATGCTGATTTTTCTTTTTTTTCTTTAAGCGCATTTAGTCCAATAGTGAAATTTTGGATAGGCGCATTCCAAACTTGCAAAAGCATAGCAAGCAACTCATCACGGCTAGGCATCTTAGATAGAGCTTTAACCTTCTCAACGCTTGCAACTTCACCGTCAATATGAGCGGTTTTGATTTTGAATAGTTCGCTGTTAGTCTCTTCAAATTTAGCCGCAACCTTAGTAGCTGAAAGCTGATCGCCCCAGATAAAGATATTTGTATCTTTTAAGACCATACCAGACTTTTCAACATTATTAAGAGCGATATTTGCAAGAGTATTTTTTACGATTTGAACTTTTACGTTTAAAACTCTAGCAGCATCTCTTAATGCTTCTAGTTTTTTAGTGCTAAGACCGCGATAATCGCAAACTATAATCGCTTCATTTTCTTTAAATTCGGCTTCAAGTTTACTGATTATTTCAGATTTTTCGTTTCTCGTCATCTAGTTTTTCTCCTTTCCGACTAGTGATTTCAAGCAGAGCGGCATAAAAGCACGATTAAGCAAAAGCCTCTGCTATCTCCAATCTAAGATAAAAATTTATTAGCTATAAATTAGCGTAGATCCATAAGCTCTTGAGTCTCAAGCAAAACAGAAGGACTCATAGTTAATGATAAAGCGGCGCTCTTAATATATCTACCTTTTGCTGCCGCAGGTTTTTGTCTATTTACCGCTTTGATAAGAGTTGAAATATTATCGTTTAATTGCTCTTTTGAAAAGCTAACTTTACCAAGGCCAGCGTGTATATTTCCTTGCTTATCTACGCGGAAATTAACTTGACCGCTTTTTGCGTTATTAACAGCTTGAGCTACATCCATAGTAACAGTGCCTGTTTTTGGGTTTGGCATAAGACCTTTTGGTCCTAAAATTCGTCCTACTTTACCAACTAAGCCCATTAAATTTGGAGTAGCGATAAGAACGTCGAAATTCATAATTCCTTTTTGGATATCCTCAACAAGCTCGTCGCTACCGACTATATCAGCACCAGCAGCTTTTGCTTCATCGGCTTTTGCATCTTTTGCTATAACGGCTACGCGAACGGTTTTACCAGTTCCTGCAGGAAGCACTACCGAGCCTCTAACCATTTGATCGGCATGTCTTGGATCGACGTTAAGTTTTAGTGCTATTTCAACTGTTTCGTCAAATTTAGCGCTTTTTAGTAATTTTACAGTATCAATAGCATCTGCTAAAGAGTAGGTTTTGGTGGTATCAACTTTTTCAAGTAGCTTACCAAATCTTTTTGTAGTTTTTTTTGACATTAGTTTCTCCGCATTTTTAAATTTTATGCTTCCACATTGTCAAATTTAAAATACACGCGCTATAAATATTAACGCGTGTGCATAAACTTAACTTTATAAAATCCTTATGTGGTAAAAGGATTAATCTACTACCGTAATTCCTATTGAGCGAGCCGAACCAGCAATGATTTTAGCTGCTTGCTCTCTATCTTTAGTATTTAAGTCGGCAATTTTTTTCTCAACTATTTCAAGTACCTGAGCTTTTGTGAGCTTGGCTACTTTATTTTTTAACGGATTATCCGAACCTTTTTCTATACCTGCAGCTTTTTTAATCAAATCCGTAGCAGGCGGCTGTTTTGTAATAAATGTAAAGCTTCTATCTGCATAAACAGTAATAACGACCGGAACTCTAAAGCCAGCCATATCTTTTGTTCTTTCGTTAAACGCCTTACAAAATTCCATAATATTAACGCCTTGCTGACCAAGAGCCGGGCCTACCGGAGGGCTTGGATTTGCTTTTGCAGCAGCAATGTGTAATTTAATTTCGCCTATAACTTTTTTAGCCATAAACTTCTCCTTATACTATCTTCTCGACTTGTGAATATAAAATTTCAACTGGGGTGCTTCTACCAAATATTGAAACATTTAGCCTTAGCTTTCCGTGTATCATATCGTACTCTTCTACTATACCAGTAAAATTCGCGAAAGGCCCTTCCGTAATACGAACATTTTCTCCGTTATCAAAGAAAATTTTTGGTTTAGGAGCAGCTCGCTTTTGGACTTTTTCTAAAATTAAATTTATATCTTTTTCGCTTAACGGCGTAGGTTTTTTTGCTTCACCTATAAATCTACCGACTTTAGGAAGAGACTGAATCTTGTGCCAAAGAGCTGTATCCAAATCAAGATGTGCAAAAGCATATCCAGGATAAAGACTTCTTTCGTTTATTTTTTTCTTGCCGTTTTTGATTTCTATTACATCTTCAGTAGGAACTATAATCTCTTTTAGTTGTTCTTCAATATGATTATCTCTAACTAAATTTTCAATAGCTCTCTTTACGCTCATTTCGCTACCGGCATAAGTTTGAATCGCATACCATTTATGTGCCATGATTCAACCTTAAATCAGTTTTGAAAGAGAGAAAGACATAATTGCATCAACAAGAGCTAAAAAAAGTGAAACAATGGCTACTACAGCAAAAACTGTTATAAAAGCATTTCTTATTTGCTCTTTGAGCGGAAAAATTACCTTTCCGATTTCGACGCGAGAAAGCTTTATATAATTTATCATTTTTTCCATTTTTAACCTTTTGATGGCAGGGCAAGAGGGATTCGAACCCCCAACCATTGGATTTGGAATCCAGCGCTCTACCGTTGGAGCTATTGCCCTAAAAAGCCTTAGCTCTTTAACTTAACTTCTTTATGAACAGTATGTTTTTTTAGTCTTGGGCAATATTTTTTTAGTTCTAATTTTTCAGTCGTTGTCTTGCTATTTTTTACTGTAGTGTAATTTATATCACCTGATTCAGAACATTTAAGACCGACTTTTATTCTATTACCTTTTGCCATAAATTCCCTTCAAAAAAGCGGAGAAAAACTCCGCCAAAATATAAAATTAAATTATGCTAGAATCTTAGAAACAACGCCTGAGCCGACTGTTCTACCACCTTCACGGATCGCAAAGCGAGTTCCCTCTTCAAGAGCAACTGGCGCAATAAGCTCAACAGTTATCTTTAGGTTGTCACCAGGCATAACCATCTCTGTTCCTTCTGGAAGAGTGATAGAACCTGTAACATCAGTCGTTCTTACATAGAACTGCGGTCTATAGTTGTTAAAGAATGGAGTGTGGCGTCCACCTTCTTCTTTTGTTAAAATATAAACTTCACCCTCAAATTTAGTGTGAGGAGTAATTGATTTAGGTTTGCAAAGAACCATACCGCGCTCAACATCTTCTTTTTTTGTGCCTCTTAGAAGAACGCCTACGTTATCGCCTGCTTCACCTTGGTCCATTTCTTTTCTAAACATCTCGACGCCGGTAACTGTAGTAGTTTGAGTTGGTCTAATACCTACGATTTCGATGGTATCGCCGACTTTTACCACACCTTTTTCAATTCTACCGGTAACAACCGTACCGCGACCAGAAATAGAGAAAACGTCCTCAATAGGCATCAAGAAATCTTTATCTGTTGCGCGTACTGGAGTTGGGATATACTCGTCAACTCTAGCCATAAGCTCAAGAACCTTTGCAGACCATTCGCCGTCTGTTCCAGCCTTAGCCTCATTAAGAGCTTGTAGAGCCGAGCCTGCTACGATTGGAGTATCGTCACCAGGGAAGTCGTACTCGTTTAGAAGCTCGCGAATTTCCATCTCAACTAGTTCAAGAAGCTCAGCATCGTCAACCATATCAGCTTTGTTCATGAAAACAACGATATATGGAACGCCTACTTGGCGAGATAGCAAGATGTGCTCTCTGGTTTGAGGCATTGGGCCGTCAGCAGCAGAAACAACTAGGATAGCACCGTCCATTTGAGCCGCACCGGTAATCATGTTTTTAACATAGTCGGCGTGGCCTGGGCAGTCAACGTGAGCATAGTGGCGATTTTCAGTCTCATACTCAATATGAGAAGTAGCGATGGTAATACCGCGCTCTTTCTCCTCTGGAGCGTTGTCGATATTATCATAGTCTTTTAGTTCAGCAAGACCTTTTCTTGAAAGAACAGCAGAAATTGCAGCTGTCAAAGTTGTTTTACCATGGTCAACGTGACCGATAGTACCAATGTTTACGTGTGGCTTGTTACGTGAAAATTTTTCTTTTGCCATCTCTTCCTCCGTAATGATATTTGCATTTTAAATTTATGCTTAATTTTTCTTCTCTAAAATCCGTGGAGCTCATAGCGGGACTTGAACCCGCGACCTCTTCCTTACCAAGGAAGTGCTCTACCTCTGAGCCATATGAGCGTCAAACTCTTGGCATTAGAGAATTTTTGAAAAAGCATAAACAACTAAATGAAATTAAAAAGGTATGCCGTAGAAAATGTATAAAATTTAATATTTTTATCATCTTACAGCTCCCAGTTTAGTTCCAAAATCTGGAGCGGGAAACGGGGCTCGAACCCGCGACCCTCAGCTTGGAAGGCTGATGCTCTAGCCAACTGAGCTACTCCCGCGCGTAGCATGGTGGTGAGACGTGGATTCGAACCACGGAAGACATAGTCAGCAGATTTACAGTCTGCCCTCGTTGGCCACTTGAGTATCTCACCCTATTTTAAAAAATAAATGCTTTGCAATGGTATTTCTGGTCAAACACTGTTATGAAATGGAGCTGGTGAACGGACTTGAACCGCCGACCCACTGCTTACAAGGCAGTAGCTCTACCAACTGAGCTACACCAGCATCCTGATTTATGAAAGTTGGATTATAGCCCAATTTCTTTTCAAAGTCAAGCTTTTTTTAAAATTTTTTGGAAATAAGGATAAAAAATTAGAATTTAGCCGCACATGCAAGCTAAATTTTAGCCCATTGGTTCCGGAGCCTCTTTAAAAAATAGATCCGGCTTCTTTCTTAATCCTCGTTTTTTCGGCATATTTACGTCTTTTTCTTCTGCAGTGGTTTTAGAATCAAGGGCGCCTTTATCGTCGTTGTTTTCATTTTTTACTATCCCGGCGTACGCCTCTTTGTATCCTAAGGATTTTATTTTATTAATTAAAATTTTAATTTTTTCTCCGCTTAGCGGCTTTGTTCTTATCGCTATGGCGCGGTATCTACCAAATTTACCGCTAACGACCTTTTCGACGCCCTCAAGGTCACCTACTTTTCTTTCGACGGCTACTCTCGCGCTTTCTATTGCTTTTTCGCTTACGTCGTCGCCAAAAGCGCTCACAAAAATATGATATTCGTCGTTTGCAAGCAAGGCGCCAAAAAACATCAAAATAACGAATATCACCTTTTTCACGAAATTTCCTTAGGATATTTATCAAATTTTACAGTATCGACCGACCGTCTTATCATTATACAACAAAAAAATATAAACTTACAGTCAAACTCTATCCAAGCACCCTTGCGATTAACTCTATCGGGTTCTCACATTTCACGTCTGACCCGCCGATATGTAGCGCATTTGAAATTTGCATTTTACAGGCGCTACACTCCGCGCTTACGATTTTTGCGCCCGAGTTTTTTATCATCTCGGATTTTCTTTGTCCGGCCGCGCGGCTTAGATGATATTTTTCAGACTGCATCGTCACTCCGCCAAAACCGCAGCACTCGTTTGGATCGCTCATCTCCGTTATTTCGTAGTTTTGAGCGAGCAGTTTGCGAGGCTCTTTAAAGATGCCCTGCATTTTTCTAGCGTGACAAGGGTCGTGATAGGTCACGGAGGCTAAGTTTTTGCCTTTTTTAGCCAAAATTTCAGCCAAATTCGTAAATTTTTCAAAATACTCCGTCGCTAAAAATATCTTCTTGCTCACCGCCTTTGCACGCTCTCGCCACTGCTCGTCATCGTGAAAGAAGTGCTCGTAGTCGATCTTTATCATCGCCGAACAGGTCGCCTCGGGCACGATGATAGCATCTAGCTCGCCTAACATTTTTTCAAAATACTCGATATTTCGCTTTGCTAAAACCTCGACCGTTGCAAAATCCCCCGTAAAATACGCCGGCGCGCCGCAACAGGCCTGCTTTTTCATCAAATTTAAATTTAGCCCTAGCTCGCGCGCGATCTTAACCAAAGCCTCGCCGATGCCCGTATACGCGTAGTTTCCCATACAGCCGATAAAAACTCCGATAGTTTTATCGCCGCCGTTATCGATAAACTCGGCGTGCGAGTTTAAAAAGCTCTTTTTGCTAGCAGTGGGCAAAAGCCGCTCTTTTTTCACCATCGGTAGGCTAAACCTCGGACTCATCGCGCCTTCCCTGATCTTAAACGCGCAGCTTTGAAACACGTAGCCAAGCTTTGCTGCCAAATCCATAACCGCGCGGTGGCGCAGTAGCCAAAAAAACGCCTTTTTATACCACGCGATGCCAAATTTATCGGCGATGTCGCGTCGGACGTTTTCTATCGCCGTATCCACGCGCAAGGAGTTTGGACAGACCTCGACGCAGCTCGTGCATAAAAAACAGCTCTCAAAGATATTTTTTGCGCTTTTATCAAGCTTTAGCTCGCCGCGCTCATAAGCTCCCACGAGATCCAAAAAACCGCGCGGAGAGGTCGTTTCGTCGGAGTTTATCTTGTGGATCGTGCAGACTTGGATGCATTTGCCGCATTTTACGCATTTATCTGAAATTTCGCTAAATTTAAACATGTCCGCCCATCAAACCGTTTTAGAAAATCGGCGTAAATTTTCCGGTATTTTTTTCAAATACGCGTCAAAGCACATCGCGATATTGCGGATGATTAGCGTGCCGGTCTCGTTTACGCTGATTTTTTCAGGTGTTACGGTTACGAATTCGCTCAAATTTTCAAGCTCGACCAAATCATCCTTAAAATACTCGAAAAATTTGATGTCAAATTTGGCCTCGACCGCCTTGATATCAAGCGCAAAGTTACTCATCAGGCTCATGATCACGGCTTTTCTGATTAGATCGTCGCCAGTTAAATATATGCCCTTGTAATACGGCAAAACGCCGCTATCCAGGGCTTTTTCGTATTCGTCCATGTCCTTGAAATTTTGCGCGTAGTATCTTTGCCCCTCGCCTATGCTAGTTAGTCCGATGCCGATGAGATCGGCTCCGCCTTTGGTCGTGTAGCCTTGGAAGTTACGATGAAGCGTGCCGTTAGCAAGCGCGCCGAAAAGCTCGTCGCCCGGCTTTGCAAAGTGATCCATGCCGATCATTTTGTAGCCGTTTTTGATAAAAAACTCGGCCGTGTATTTTAAAATTTCAAGCTTGGTTTTAGGGCTAGGCAGCGTAGCTTCGTCAAATTTACGCATAGATTTTTTTATCCACGGCACGTGCGCGTAGTTAAACACCGCGAGGCGGTCCGGAGATAGCGTCAGAGCCTTATCCAGCGTCGCTTTAAAACTCTCTAGCGTCTGATACGGAAGGCCGTAGATAAGGTCCATATTTATCGAGTTTATGCCCTTGGCGCGCGCCATATCCACGGCGTTTTTGGTGATTTCGTAGGGCTGGATGCGGTGGATCTCTTTTTGCACCCGCTCATCAAAGTCCTGCACGCCGTAGCTAACGCGGTTAAAGCCGTGCGAAATCAGCACGTCAAGCTGCTCGGGCGTTAAAAATCTCGGGTCGATTTCGCAGCTGATTTCAGCCTCTGGCGAGAAGTTTTTAAATTTAGCCTTTATCATTTTGATGATTTCATCGAGCTGATCCGCGCCGTAAAAGGTCGGAGTGCCGCCGCCAAAGTGCATTTGCAGCACCGGCGCGCTCGTGTCGAGATTTGCCGCTAGTAGGTCAAGCTCTTTTTGCAGATACTGCATATAGCGCGTTTTGCGGTCCTCTTTGCTCGTATAAATCACGTTGCAACCGCAAAAATAACAGGCGCTGCGGCAAAACGGCAGGTGCAAATAAAGCGAAAGCGGGCGCGAGGCGTCGCGGTTTTTTAGCTCCCGCAGGTAGTCCTCGTAGCTAAATTTATCGCTAAACTCGGGCGCGGTCGGATAGCTCGTGTAGCGCGGTCCCGGGCGCGAATACTTCACGTAAGCGTCAAAATCTATCATAGCGTTTTATTCCTCGCGTTTTTCATTAAATTCTGCATATCGACGAACAAATTCGGATACTGCTTTTTGATACCCTTTACCAGTTTTTCCAAATTTACGTCGATGCTTTTTTTGTTTTTATTTTTTGCGGCGATCTTACGTATCTCATCCATCGCCACAACCCAAACGTCGGCGAAATCTATCGGCACGTTTTGCCAGATCGTCTTTTCAAGCCTTAGCTCGAAATTTTCCTTTTGGACGTTGCGGTAGGCTTCGATGAGTTGCGAGAGCGATTTTAACGAAACCATAGTGTGCAAATTTTGATTTTCGTCAATGCCAAACCACGGCTCCACCCCGTCCCACGAGCCGCTTTTTAGGCTGAGGCTCATTTGATTAGGATCGCTTGTCGGCACGATCTCAAATATCGTTTTCTCGCCCTCTTTTATCCCGAGCTCACCTGAGATTTCATCGATTTTTTCGTATGTTTTTTGTAGATTTTTTTCTTTCATTTACTTCCTTAACTTACCCGTTTCGCTGCCTATCAAGCCACACCATCACGCCTTTTTGTGCGTGCAGGCGATTTTCGGCTTCGGCAAAAATCTCATCCGCATGCGCCTCAAACACCGCCTCGCTCACCTCGTATCCGCGGTAAGCCGGCAGGCAGTGTAAAAATATCGCTCGCGGAGCGGCTAAACTCATCAAATTTTCATCCACGCAAAAGCCCGAGAAGTCTCTTAAGCGCTTTTCTTTTTCCGCCTCTTGCCCCATCGAGACCCAAGTATCTGTAGTGACGAGGTTAGCGCCCAAAACGGCTTCTTTTACGTCCTGAGTTAGATAAATTTTAGCTCCCGAAATTTGAGCGTTTTTCATAGCTAAATTTACTATATCAGCGTCCGGCTCGTAGCCCTTTGGCGTAGCGATCCTTAGCTCAAAGCATAGCTTGCTAGCTAGCATCAGCCACGAGTGAGCCATGTTGTTGCCGTCACCCACGAATGCCGCTTTTATCTCGTCTATTTTTAGTCCGCATTCGACCGCCGTCATGAGATCGGCCATCAGCTGCGCGGGGTGAAATTTATCGCTAAGGCCGTTTATCACGGGTACGCGGCTAAATTTGGCAAGCTCCTCTAACGTCTCGTGGCGATTTACGCGAGCCATGATAAGATCGCACATTCGCGAGATCACGCGCGCAGTGTCTTTTATCGGTTCGCCGCGCCCGATCTGGATGTCGCTTGAGCTCAAAAACAGCGCGTGACCGCCAAGCTCGTTCATCCCTACATCAAAACTCACGCGCGTTCTGGTCGAGCTTTTCTCAAATATCATCGCCAATTTTTGATCTTTGAGATACGGCTTAAAATCTCGCACCTTTGCCTCTTTTTTTATCTGCAAACCCAAATTTAAAATTTCGATGATTTCGTCTTTACTAAAATCGTTTAACGTTAAAAAGTGCCGCACTTTGCCCCCCTTTAAATTCCCAAATTTGCCCATAAAATTTACAAGGCGAAGTATCGCGAGATAGATTTGCTTGTTTTCTACTTCGCTACGCTTGTAGCTAAATAGAAGAAGTAAATTTCGTCCCAAGATAAGGCACGCAGCCTATCGCAGGGCGAAATTTACGAAATCAGGCAAATATACTCGCGAGACAAGCCGCTATTTTCTTAGTAAAGCGGCGGCTTCTTTGGCGTGGTAACTGATTATTAAATCCGCTCCCGCCCTCTTAAATCCTACTAGCGTCTCCATCATCACGCGTTCGTAGTCGATGACGCCGGCTTTTGCCGCTGCTTTTAGTAGAGCGTATTCGCCGCTCACGTTATACGCGCAGATCGGTAGCCTCGTCGCTTCGCGCAGATCGCGGATGATGTCTAGATACGCAAGCGCGGGCTTTACCATCAAGATATCGGCGCCTTGCGCCTCGTCCTCCAGGCTCTCGCTCACGGCTTCTAAGCGGTTTGCGCTATCCATCTGGTAGCTTTTTCTATCACCAAAGCTAGGTGCGCTTTCGGCGACGTCGCGAAACGGCCCGTAGTACGCAGAGGCAAATTTGGTCGAATACGCCATAATCGGCAAATTTTCATATCCGCTCAAATCCAGCGCCCCGCGCAAGGTAGCGATGATGCCGTCCATCATGCCGCTTGGAGCGATCATATCGGCTCCGTTTCTAGCGTGGATCAGCGCTTGTTTAGCCGAGATCTCTAGCGTCGCGTCGTTATCGACGGTCTGGTGGACGTGATCTAGGATGCCGCAGTGACCGTGATCGGTGTACTCGCAAAAGCAAAGATCGGTGATCACTACTAGATCGGGGAATTTATCCTTTATCGCTCGAAGCGCCGTTGCTATGATGCCCTCGTCGCTCAAAGCGTCGCTGCCTACGCTATCTTTTAGGCTAGGGATTCCAAACAAAATTACCGCTTTTATGCCCAAATTTCGCACGATTTCGCACTCTTTTAAAATTTCGTCCAAACTCATCTGAAAGACGCCCGGCATCGAGCTTATCTCTTTTTTTATACCTTTGCCTTCGACGACGAAAAGCGGATAGATAAAATCGCTCGCGCAAACGCTAGTTTCGCGCACCATCTCTCTGATCGCTGGATTTATCCTGAGCCTTCTAAAACGTTTAAACATAATTTTCCTTTTACTTCGCTACAATTTACGCTTAGTGTAACATAATAGGAGTTAAAAATTTATGAATATCGAGCTTTCAAATACGGCGAATTTACCCTCTCGTTTCGGGACGTTCGAGATACAGGCGTTTAAGGAGGGAGAGAAGGAGCATTTAGCGATTTATAAAAAACCGTTCGGCGAGGTCGTAAACGTCCGCATCCACTCCGAGTGCCTAACGGGCGATGCGATCGGCAGCCTAAAATGCGACTGCCGCGACCAGCTAGAAGCCAGCCTAAAATACATCGAGGAGCACGGCGGCATGGTGATTTATCTGCGCCAAGAGGGGCGAAATATCGGCCTGCTAAACAAAGTAAATGCCTACCACCTGCAAGATGAGGGCCTTGACACCATCGAGGCAAATCACCAGCTAGGCTTTAAGGCCGACGAGCGCACGTATGAGATCGTGGATTTTATCTTGAAGCACTTCGGCATCGAAAAGATAAATTTGCTAACCAATAATCCCAAAAAGCTGTCGGGACTAAAATGCGTGCAGATCGTCTCTCGCGTGCCAATCGTCATACACGCTAACAAATTTAACGAAAACTACCTGCGCGTGAAAAAAGAGCAGATGGGGCATATGCTAGATGAAAATTGACCTGCCGCGAGACTTTGATGCGCAAACGGCGAAATTTAGCGAGATTTTGGCTAAATTTAACCGCGTGCATAGCCTCACCAACTATAAAAATTTAAACGAGCAGATCGCCGATAGCATAGCTCCGCTTGAAATTTTCCCGCAAATTTTGGACGCTAAAACAGCGATCGATGTGGGCAGCGGAGCGGGTTTCCCCGCGATATTTCTCGCGATAATTTTAAGGGAGTGCGAGTGGCATCTCTTTGAACCAAGCCCGAAAAAATCGGCGTTTCTAAGCTACGTCAAGGCCGAGCTAAATTTAGCAAACGTCCGCGTAAAATCTTGCAAGATCGAGGATGGCGAGCCCTTTACGGCGCAGCTAATCACGAGTCGCGCGCTGATGAAAACGAAAGATTTACTTGGGATTTGCAACGGCTTTTTTGACGCCCAAACTCAAATTTTACTCTACAAAGGAAGCAGCGTACAAAGCGAGCTAGAGGGGCTCAATGCTCAAATTTACGGGCGCGGCAACCGAAATTACGTACTTATAAAGGGCAGCGATGTTATTTAAAATTTTAGTTTTTTTAGCAGTTTTAATCGCGATTTATTTGATATTTTTTAAAACTCGCGTCAAAAGAGGCGCAAAAAAAGAGGACAAAGAGGCCGAAAATTTCGTCGAATGCAAAAAGTGCGGCACCTTTATAGAGGCAAAAGACGCCGTAATAAGCGGCGGCGGATACGTTTGCCGCGAGTGCATGCAAAGCAAAAAGGAGTAGAAAATGCAATTAATCGGCCACGAGCTAGTGCCTTACGAAAAGCTGTATTTTTGCGCGAATACGGACGAAATCGACGCGAAATTACAAAATATGTTTTATTTTAATAGCCAGATGATAAAAGCGGCGCAAGAAAAAGGGGCTAAATTTAGCGTCGCTTGCGAGAATATAAGCGAGTGCATAATCGCAAATGCGGCGGGCGCGAATCTGCTTGTTATGTCTAGGCGAGAGTTTACGCCAAAGGCCGCAAATTTAGCCCAGTTTTATCTCTTTGACGCCAAAGTCGCTTGTATAATCGGCGATGAGAGCGAACTTAGCGAGATAGCGGAGTATCAAGCCGACGTCGCGATATTTGATAACGCTATCGTTTGGGATAGATCAAAAAAGGAAACAAATGGAACTTTTTAAAACCGCATTTTTGATGACCGTGCTGATGCTGCTTTTCGTAGCCGTGGGCGGCGCGATAGGCGGCACTAGCGGCATGCTGGTCGCATTTTTAGTTGCGCTTGGGATGAATTTCTTTTCGTATTTTTTCTCGGACACGCTCGTATTAAAGCACTACCAAGCCGTGCCAGTAGACGAAGCACACGCGACGGGACTTTATCAGATCGTACGCGAGCTTTGCGCGAAGGCAAATTTGCCGATGCCAAAGATCTACATCATCCCGGAAGCCGTACCAAACGCCTTCGCCACAGGTCGTAACCCGAGCCACGCCGCAGTTGCCGTGACTGAGGGGCTACTAAATCTGCTAAATAAAGACGAGATCGAGGGCGTGCTAGCTCACGAGCTAAGCCACGTGCGCCACTACGACATCCTAACGGGCTCGATAGCAGCGGTTTTTGCGGGAGCGATCGCGATACTGGCGAATTTCGCGCAGTTTGGCGCGGCGAATCGTCAAGGCAAGCAAAATCCGCTAATGCTAATCGCTCTAGCCGTCATCATGCCGCTAGCCGCCACGATCATACGCATGGCGATCTCGCGGGCGCGGGAGTTTGAGGCCGACAGGGGCGCTGCGATGATAACGGGCAAGCCCCAGCACCTAGCCGGCGCGCTGCGAAAACTAGAAGACTACGCGCGCGGACGCGTGATGGCAAACGCCGACGAACAAAGCGCGCATATGTTTATCGTTAATCCATTTAGCGGCGTAAAAAGCGCGCTGGGCTCGCTGTTTCGCACGCACCCGAGCACTCAAGACCGCATCGCCGCGCTAGAAAATTTACGCTCGCAACTAGAGGGCGAAAACGGCGTGAAAGAGTATTTTAGAAAGTAAATTTGACGGGCAAATTTAATCTCTTGCTTCGCCCGTCAAATTTGAGCAAAACGGCTTGGCTTCTGGCTTTAAGTTAAAGCCGAATTTAACTCCGCGCCGCGTCAAATTTGACCGCCCGCATAAAAGCAAATTGATCAAAAAGGCAAAATATGAAAATAGCCGTAAACGGCACAAGCGGATTTATCGGCGGCGAACTCTGCCGCTTTTTTAGAGCCCAGGGGCACGAGATAGTAGCTATCCCAAGGGCCGCCTACGCCGACAAAGACGCGCTCAAAAACCTCATCAAAGGCTGCGACGCGGTTATAAATTTAGCCGGCGCTTCTATCGCCGCAAGATGGAGCGAGGCGTATAAAAAGCGCCTTCGCGCAAGTAGGATAGAGACTACGCGCGCACTGGTTTGCACTATAAACGAGCTAGAAAATCCGCCCTTTTTCATCAGCGCTTCAGCCGTCGGGATATATAAAAACGGGCTTGGCCACGACGAGAGCTCGGTCAAATTTGACCGCGGATTTTTGGGCGAGCTAGCATGCGAGTGGGAGAGCGAGGCCGCCAAAGCGCGGACGCAAACGGCGATATTTCGCCTAGGCGTAGTGCTGGGTCGAGGCGGCGCGCTAGCTAAGATGCTACCCGCGTTTAAGCTCGGTCTTGGCGGAAAGCTCGGTAGCGGCGAGCAGGCGTTTTGCTGGATTCACATCGCTGATTTGCTAGAGGCGTTTAAATTTACATTGCAAAACCGCCAAAGCGGCGTTTTTAATCTCGTTTCGCCGCAACCTAGCACCAACGGCGAATTTACTCAAATTTTAGGCGAGGTTTTAGGGCGACCGACGTTTTTTAAAGTGCCTAAATTTGCGTTAAATTTGATGTTTGGCGAGGGGTCTGTCGTGCTGCTTGAGGGCGCGAAAGTCTATCCCAAAGCCTTGATAAAAAGCGGATTTAGCTTTAAATTTAGCGATCTAAAAACGGCGCTTCGGGATATTTTGAAGTAAATTTAAATAATTTTGCCTGCTTAGCCAAATGTTCCGCTTCGGTTT
>CALBNA010000137.1 GCA_937896205.1 uncultured Campylobacter sp.
TTTGTAGTCTAGCCCCGTTTTTTCTCGTTGCTTTTTTTCGAGCCTATTTTCGGTAACTAGGCGCGAGCGGACGGTCGGCAGGAGCATATTTTTCGACTCGCAGGCTATGATAAAAAAGATATTTTTAGGCGGCTCTTCGATGATTTTTAGTAGAGAGTTTTGAGCCTCGACGCGGAAGTTTTTAGCGCCCAAAACTAGCAGCTTAGGCTCACTCTCCGCGATATAGGCCTCGGCGGCGACCTCTTTTGCATTTTCTAGCAAAAAGTCCTCGGCGAAAAAAAATCTAACCGAATTTACGCCGTAAAGCCCTAAAATTTCCTCTTTTAAGGCTTCAAAATCGCTCGTGATTACGATTTTGCTTCGCATAGACTAAAGCGTTACTTTCGCAAATAATGCAGCGTCTATGCTCTTATCAAAGAGCCTAAACAGCGACAAGAGCTTGGTATCTAGCGCGCCGTCGGAGGAGCTTAGATAAAAGCTATTTTGCGCCTGCTCGTCAAAAAGCCACATGTAGCTATCGTCCTTGCCCTTGGCGATCTGCGAGCTTTTTTCCGCGCTTTTGCCGACGTAAAAAAACACGTAACCGTTTGGAAAAGCAAGGCTAAGCATGTCTAAAAGCAGCGAGACTTCCTCTTTTGAGCCGATATTTTCAAAAGACGGATAAAGCGCCTTTAGCGAGAAAAAAGGCAACACCGGGCGAGCGTTTGTAGGTTTGTTTATATTTTTTAAAAAATACTCCTCAAACCAGCCGCGCTCGCTATCGGTTATCAAGATAAACGCGCGCCCTTCTAGTAAAAATTTAAGCTTCGAGGCGAGCAAGGGCGTCCACTCGGTGCGCCTCTCCTCCATCCAGCTCATCAGCGAGCCCTCCTCGCGGATCGCCTCGAGCGTCCATTTTATAAAATCACTCATTTATCGAGTTTATAGGCTTCGTGTAGTGCGCGAACGGCTAGCTCGCCGTATTTTTGATCGACGATCATCGAGATTTTTATCTCGCTAGTCGAGATCATTTGGATATTTATACCTTCGTTTGCTAGCGTTTGAAAGGCTAGAGACGCCACTCCGGTGTGGCTTTTCATACCTACGCCCACGACCGAGACCTTAACTATCTCGTCGTTGTATAAAATTTCCCTCGACGCGCTTAATTTATCCATGCACTCTTTTGCGACGTGAAGTTCGTTTTGCGGTACGGTAAAGCCGAGATTAGTAGTGCCGTCTTGGCCTACGTTTTGGATTATCATATCTACGTTTATGTTTTTTTCTGCAAGCGCGGTGAAAATTTCAGCCGCGATGCCCGGCTTATCGACCACGCCTCTTAAAGTTACTCTAGCTTGGTTTTTATCTAGCGCGATACCGCTTACTAGCACTGCTTCCATACTCTCTTCCTTTGTTATTAGTGTTCCTTCGTTGTGATTAAAGCTACTTCTGGTGACTAAATTTACGTTTAGCTTTTTAGCTAGCTCGACTGAGCGGTTTTGCAGCACCTTCGCGCCTAGGCTAGCGAGCTCGAGCATCTCGTCGTAGCTAATTTTATCTAGCTTTTTAGCCTTTGGCTCGATGCGAGGATCGGTGGTATAAACTCCGTCCACGTCAGTGTAAATCTCGCAAAGACCCGCATCTAGAGCGCCTGCGATCGCTACGGCGCTAAGGTCGCTACCGCCTCGTCCCAGAGTCGTCGCGTCGCCCTTTTCGTCTATACCCTGAAAGCCCGCTACGACGACGATCTTGCCCGCCTTTAGCTCCTCTTTCATACGCTTAGTATCTATCGCCTCGATCCTAGCCTTAGTATGCACGCTATCGGTGATGATGCCCGCTAGCCTACCGCTTAGACCCACTGCAGGATAGCCTAAATTTATCAGCGCTATCGTTAAAAGCGCGCAGGTAACGCGCTCGCCTGAGCTAAGCAACATATCCATCGCTACGCCGTCGGGGTCTTTGGTGTAGTGCGAGGCGTAGTCTACTAGCTGATTAGTCACGCCGCTCATCGCCGAGACCACGACTACGACGTCCGCGCCGCTTTTTTTAGTTTCTATCACTCTCGCGGCGACGTTTTCTATCCTCTCAAGCGTCCCAACGCTCGTGCCGCCGTATTTTTGGACGATTAACATTAAATAAATCCTTTCTCTTTAAAGTAGCCGATAACCTTACCGTAAATCGGCTTTTTGAAGTGGTTTACGTCGCTCAAAACCTCGCTTGAGTTTATAAATCTATATTCGTCAAATTCGGGCTTTTTGGTGTTTATATTTATCTTCGCGCTAGGTCTTAGCCGCACTAAAAAATACTTTTGCGTCTGCCCGTCAAAGTTATAAAATTTCCTACTCGTCGTACCCTCCGGAAAGTCGTAGCTGAGCCACTGCGGATACTCGCTAAGCACGTCTATTTCATCCGTGCCTATCTCCTCTTTTAGCTCTCTTTTTAGAGCTTCTTGCGGCGTCTCGCCCTCGTCTATACCGCCCTGTGGGAACTGCCAGATACCCGTCATATCGCACCTTTGCGCGATAAATATCCTGCAATCAAACGGATAAGAGGGCGCAAGTATGACCGCCGCGACGTTTGGTCTGTATTTCTTTTCCATCTTTTTTTCCGAGAATTTTTAATTGTGGATTTTAACGAAAAATAATTAAATTAACTATTTA
>CALBNA010000138.1 GCA_937896205.1 uncultured Campylobacter sp.
AAAATCGCACAAGGAGTTCGCGCTATGAGTAAGAAAATTTTAACCACGCCGATCGGCGCCGAGGATCTAGCGGATATCAAGATCGGCGACGTGATCTACCTAACCGGACACATCGTCACCTGCCGCGACGTGCCGCACAGACGCGTCGTAGAGGAGGGTCGCGAGCTGCCGCTTGATATCAGAGGCGGCGCGATCCTGCACGCGGGGCCGATCATCAGAAAAACGGGCGAAAAAAGCTTTGAGATGGTCTCGGTGGGGCCGACTACGAGCATGCGAATGGAGAAATTTGAGCGCGAGTTTATCGCTAAAACGGGCGTGCGCCTCATTGTCGGCAAAGGCGGCATGGGCGAAGGCACGATGAGCGGCTGCAAGGAGTTTGGCGCGATACACTGCGTATTTCCTGCGGGCTGCGCGGTGGTTGCCGCGACGCAGGTCGAGGAGATCGAGAGTGCGGACTGGACGGAGCTTGGGATGCCTGAGACCTTGTGGAAGTGCCGCGTGAAGGAGTTTGGTCCGCTCATCGTCTCGATTGACGCGCACGGAAACAATCTTTTTGAGCAGAACAAGGTCAAATTTAACGAGAAAAAGGATGCGGCGCTGGCTGAAATTTTACCGCAGGTCGGGTTTATAAAGTAGGTAAATTTGGGCGACTTGCGCTTTGAAACTTTGCCTTCGGCCGCTAAATTTTAACAGTTTTAGGCGTATTGCAAGCGGGTGGCAAAAGTTGCGACGGTGCGCATGAAATTTGCTTTAGAATTTGCGCTAAATTTTAAAATTTAGTGCAAATTTTAGCACGTGACGGCTTGCATCTTAAATTTACGCAAATTTATAAATTTGAGCGAGTTTCCCCGTGCGGCGATTAAATTTGTCGCGGCACGGTTTTTATTTATAAATCAAAATAGGCACTTAACGGAGCTTTTATGAGAAAATTTTACGCGATACTGTTTACCGCGCTCGTTGCGCTATCTATCGCGGCTTGCGGCGGCAAGGGCAAAGAACGCCCGCTACCGGCCGGCAGCGTCGTGGTGGCTCTAGGCGACTCGATCACGCAGGGAGTGGGCGCTAGCGAGCAGAGAGCGTGGCCGGCAAATTTAGCGCGCTCAAGCGGCTGGCAAGTGATAAATGCGGGAGTTTCTGGCGATACTAGCGCGCAGACTTTGGCGCGTTTGCCAGCACTTTTGCGAGAATATAAACCAACGCTCGTGATAGTTAGCATCGGCGGCAACGACTTTTTGCGTAGACAGCCTAGCTCCGCCACGCGCGCCAATATCGCCGCCATCTTGCGTACAGTAAAAGAAAGCGGCAGCCGCGCGGTGCTCATCGGCGTTCCTAAGCTAACTTTGGGCGCGGCTCTGGGGATATTTAGCGATCACGAGCTGTATGAGGAGCTGGCGAAGGAATACGGCGTGCCTTTGCTCTCCGGTGCGTGGGGCGACGTGATGAAACAAAGCCGCCTAATGTCCGATCAGATCCACCCAAACGCTGCGGGCTACGCGGAATTTGCCTCTAGCTTAGAAAAATTTCTGCGCAAGCAGGGATTTTTGCGGTAAGTTGTGCGCTATGGTTTGCAAGATTAAATTTAAAATACTTAGAAATT
>CALBNA010000139.1 GCA_937896205.1 uncultured Campylobacter sp.
CTAAGCCGTCGCGCGAGATATTTTTTATATAAAAGATGTCTGTTATGTCGTTTTTCTCGACGTCTATGTCGTAAATATAAATCTGCCAAACATCTTTACTGAGCGCAAATTTCATGTGTTTATAGATGCGGATTTTGACGCTTTCGTTAAGAGCATTTCAGGAAAAGCTTTAGATATAAAAAATAGCGCGAAAACTGCGGATTTTTTATAAATTTCGCGGCGCGATTTTACGTATTTGTAGCCGAAATTTCCGGCCCTCTCACCCAAACGCAAGCAAAAATCCTCGCGAATTTCACGCACGAAGTGTCCGTTTTGATTCAAAACCGCGCGTCGTCCGATTTCTCTTTATTTAGCACGTGGCTCATTTTTTTGGAGTTAGCCGTAAATTTTCTTTAAATTCGCAAGATTTGCGCTCAAATTTAAAAGCAGCATATCGGCTGTTACTAGTCTAGCCATCGCGGTAGCTACGACGCTACCGCGCACTCCGATACATGGATCGTGCCGCCCGCGCAGCTCACAGGTGACGTCCTCTCCGCGCACGTTTTGCGTCGGCTGAGATAAAAATATCGACGGGGTCGGCTTAAAATGCGTCTTTATCACGACTTCTTGCCCGCTCGTCATACCGCCCAGCGTCCCGCCCGCGTGATTTGAGGCAAAGCCGAATTTCTCATCCGAATTTGAGCCGCGACAAGCGCTTTTACATTCGTCAAATTTGCCGCCGTTTAAATTTGCCGGCTCATCCGCACCGTCAAGAGTAGAGTTATCCATGCCCAAATTTACGCCCGCATACGCTGCGCTCATCGAGTCGTTATTTTGGCTGCCGCGCATCTTGCTAGCACTCACGCCTTCGCCGATCTCTACGGCTTTGACTCCGTTTATGCCCATCATCGCAGCCGCGATGGCCGCGTCAAATTTATAGTATAGCCCCTCGCCAAGCCCGGCCGGCGCGCCGCGAATCACCGTCACGACGCTAGCTCCGACGCTGTCGTGCCCCTGCTTGGCTTTTAGGATTTCTTCTTTCATCGCTTCTTCGTTGCCTAGCGAAAATATCTCCGAGCGCGCCGCGAGATCAAAGTCTAACCGCTCGCCGCAAGAAATTTCGCCCACGCTCGCCACGCCGCTTTGCACGCTGACGCCAAACTCGCCCAGCAAAATTTGAGCTATCGCGCCGCCCGCCACGCGCACGGCCGTCTCTCTAGCCGAGCTGCGTCCGCCGCCTCTGTGGTCGCGGATGCCGTATTTACGGTAGTAGGCGTAGTCGGCGTGCCCCGGACGAAAGAGTTCGCGTAAATTTTCGTAATCGCCCGATTTTTGATTTTCGTTTCGGATAACAAAACCGATCGGAGTGCCCGTGCTTAGGCCATCAAACACACCACTTAAAATCTCCACGCGGTCGCCTTCGCTCCTTGCCGTGGCAAATTTCGAGCCACCTGGTTTTCGTTTGTCAAGCTCGCTTTGGATAAAATTTAAATCGATACGCACGCCTGCGGGAAAGCCGTCTAGCACGCCGCCGATCGCCGCTGCGTGACTCTCGCCAAACGTCGTTAGCGTTAGTTTGCGTCCAAAGGTGTTCACTTGCCCTCCCCTAAAATCTCAAGCGCGGTTTTGGCGGCTTTTTGCTCGGCTTCTTTTTTGCTCTTGCCAGCAGCTCGCGAGATCTCTCGCTCGTTTAGCATTAGCGCGATCTCAAATTCCTTCTTGTGGTCGGGGCCTTTTGAACCCACCAGCACGTATTTTGGTATCTCGGCGAAGCGCGCTTGGGTGAGCTCTTGTAGCGCAGTTTTGTAGTCTTTTACCATGCGGTCGAAATTTATATCGGGGTAGCATCTCTCAAAGGCTTTTAGGCTGGCCGCGCGCACGGCGTCAAAGCCGCTTTCTAGGTAGATCGCGCCCATCAGTGCCTCAAATGCGTCCGATAGGATCGAGGCTTTTGCCCGTCCGCCGTTGTGCTCCTCGGCGGGCGAGATATTGATGAGCTGGCCTAAATTTAGATATTTGGCGAGCTCGGCAAAGCTTTTTTCATTTACGAGCGCGGCGCGTAGTTTGCTTAGATCGCCTTCGCTTAGGCGCGAAAATTTGTGAAAAAGATAATCCCCGATCACAAGATCCATCACCGCATCGCCCAAAAACTCGAGCCTCTCGTTGTTTGCGCCGCCTTTTACGCTTTTATGCGTGAGCGCGGTTTTTAACAGCTTTTCGTCTTTAAATTTATAACCTAATTTCTCTTCCAAATTTCGCATTATTCGCCTTTTAAGCTATTTTTTATCTTTACAGCTTGCTCGCGCGCCATCTCGTCGCAAAGCTCGTTTTGCGAGTGCCCGGCGTGGCCTTTGACCCAGATCGCTTCAACATCGTGCGGCTCGCTAGCGGCCAGATATTCCTGCCACAGCGGGACGTTTTTTACGTTTTTAAAGCTTTTCTTCACCCAGCCCTCTAGCCACGCATTTACGGCGTTTGCGACGTATGAGCTATCGGTGTAGAGCTTCACGTGGCAGGGCTGCTTTAGCGCTTTTAGTCCTTCGATCGCAGCGCGTAGTTCCATTTGATTATTCGTCGTATACGCCTCGCCGCCGCTTGCCGTTTTTTTGTGCTCGCCGTACTCTAGGATGTATGCCCAGCCGCCGGGACCCGGGTTGTCCAGGCACGAGCCGTCGCTAAAAAGGCATACTGTTTTCATCGGATTTTTCCGTGATGTGAGGCAAAATTTGCACACTGCCTAGCTCGCTACACATCGGACAGCGGTAAAAATGCATCGGAAAGGCGTTTTTGCAGCTCTTGCAAACGTAGTTAAAGCTAAGCGCGGCTTTGTCGTAGTCGGCCACCTTTAACTTCTTTAAAACCTCTAGCTCAAAGCCCAGCGGCGCGCCGTCCTCGTCGCTCATGCTTTTGACGAAAAACAGGCTCTTATACTCGGGATCGGTTAAATTTACGGGCGAGTTTTGATAATAAACCAAATCCAAAACATCCTCAAGCGGCGGGAAATCGCTAAAATCCTTAAGTCCTGAGCCGTTTAAATTTAACCTCTCCATCGCCATACGCCGCACGAGCACAAATTCGTCCTTTAGCGCTAAAATTTCGCCGATTTTAGCGGATTCGTCTTTGCTTTTATCCGCTAAAATTTGCAGCGCCTTTATGTAGGCCGTCTGCGCTCTCACGTCGCTGCCAAGCTCCTGCAAAGCATCCAGAGCCTGCAACGCGCCCTCATAGTCTTTTAGTTTTTCGAAAATTATCGTTAGCGATTTTAGCGCGATTTGATTTCGCGGAGAGATTTTTAGCGCCTCTAAAAATACGCTCTTTGCACGCTCTAAAAAGCCTGCCCTAAAATAAGTCTGACCAAGATCGGTGAAAATTTGCTCCTTTGCTACTCGGTTTTTAGCCCTCTCCAAAGCCACGGCATAGACGTTGATAGCCTTTTCAAAATACCCGCTTTTTGAAAACGTCCCCGCCAAAAAGCACATCGTAGCCGTATCCGCGCCCGAGTTTATCAAAAGCTGCTTGTTTTCGTCGCTCAGGCCTTGAGATTTGCCGAATTTTTTCAAAAATCCCGCGATCTCCGCCTTTTCGTCCTTGCTCTTAAAAACGCCCCACGCATAGCTAAAAACGGCGATCACGAGCACCGCGGCGACTAGCACCACGAGGCCGAAAATCGGGTCTCTAAATTCGATAAAAAATATATCCAAAATGCCGCTTTCTAAAGTCAAATTTAACGCCGATTATAGCAAAACGATTGTATAATCTCGCTTATGATCGATCCAAAATCAATAGAAAGACTAAAAGCGCAAACCGATATCGTCGATATCGTCGGGCACTATCTGCCGCTGAAAAAAAGCGGCGCGAACTTCGTGTGCGTATGCCCGTTTCACGACGATAAAAACCCGAGCATGAGCGTGAGCCCGTCGCGCGGGATATTTCACTGCTTTTCGTGCAAAGCCGGCGGCGACGCGATCAAATTCGTGATGGACTACGAAAAGCTAAGCTACCCAGAAGCCGTCGAAAAGATTGCAGGACTGCAAAATTTCACGCTAAACTACGTGCGCGGCGGCGAACCGGCGAAGGAAAACAAGCACATCCTAGAAAACGCAAACGCCTTTTATCGCTCGCTGCTCTATAAAACCCCCGCGGCCGTCGAGTACCTGTACTCGCGCGGTATAACAGACGAGCTAATAGATAAATTTGAACTAGGTTTCGCGCCCGAGAGCGCACAGACGATAAGGCTACTGCAAAACGAACAAATCGAACCCAAAGAAGCCCTAGAAGTCGGCATCGTAAAGCAAAACGAAAACGGCATCTACGCTAGCTTCATAAACCGCATCACCTTTCCCATCTACACGCACGCGGGACGGCTGGTTGGTTTTGGCGGACGCACGATCAGCGGCAATCCCGCTAAATACGTAAATTCGCCCCAGTCCGCGGTTTTTGATAAATCAACGCTTTTTTACGGCTATCACCTGGCAAAGCGCGAAATTTTCGCCAAAAATCAGATCATCATCACCGAAGGCTACATGGACGTCATCATGCTGCACAAGGCGGGTTTTGGTAACGCCGTAGCCGTGCTTGGAACCGCGCTCACGACCAAGCACCTGCCGCTTTTAAAACGCGGCGAGATTAGCGTCATCTTGTGCTTTGACGGCGACGATGCGGGCATAAACGCCGCAACGAAGTCCGCCCTGCTGCTCGCGCAAAACGAAATCGACGGCAGCGTCGTCATCATAGAAGGCGGCGCAGATCCGGCCGATATGGTCGTAGCGGGCAAAATAGAGTATCTGCGGCAAATTTTTGAAAGCGGCACGGAGATTGGCGAATTTTACATCAGGCATTTAGCTAGCGGCTTTGACCTCTCGCGCCCCGTGCAAAAGCAAAAAGCGCTAGAGGCGATCCAAGCCTTTACCGCGAGCCTAAAGCCCGTCGTCGCAAACTCCTACATCCCGCTCGTGGCTAAAATTTTAAATATAGCCGAGGGGTCGTTTTGGCTAACTAGAGGTGCAAATACGCAAGCCGCTCAGGAGCGCATGCAAGCCTACGAAATGCAAAATTTGGGCAAAAATCAGCGCGGGCGTAAAGATATACTTGAAATTCGGTTTTTAAAAACGATGATCGAAAATCCAAATTTTAAAAAAATTGTTTTAGAAAATTTAAAAACTGAGTATTTCGTCCGCCACAGAGATATTTACGAAGCGGTCGCACAGGGGGCTAATGCAGACGATCCCGCCGTGCGCGAGCTGATGTTTGAAAACTACGACGCCTTTAAAGACGAGGATGAAATTTTAAAAAATATAGTTATTTTAAAAGTGAGATTTTACGAGAATTTGCACAAAGAATATTCGGCAAAACAAATTCCTTTAGAGGAAAAAAAACAAATACTATCAAAAATAAAAAAAATTATCGAGGAACTTAAAAAATGAAAGCGTTAGTTTTATTTAGCGGCGGGCTGGACAGCATGATCGCCATCAAGCTGCTGGCAAACCAAGGCATCGACGTCACGGCTGTGCACATCGACATCGGCTTTAGCGGCGACGAGAAAAAGGCCGAAATTTTACGCCGCCGCGCGAACGAAGCCGGAGCCGAGCTTAAAATAATCGATATCAGAAACGAATACCTACGCGACGTGCTTTTTACGCCAAAGCACGGCTACGGCAAGCACTTTAACCCCTGCATCGACTGTCACGGATATATGTTTAAAACCGCGCTTGCGATGATGCGCTCGGAGGGTGCGGACTTTATCGCGACGGGCGAGGTGATCGGCCAGCGTCCGATGAGTCAGAGACGCGACGCGATGGCGCAGGTCAAAAACGCCGCGGGCGACGAGGACGACCTCATCCTGCGCCCGATGTCTGCGCAGCTGATGAAGCCCACAAAACCGGAGCGCGAGGGCTGGGTCGATCGCAGCAAACTGCTCGCCATCAGCGGACGCGACCGCAAGAGGCAACTCGCGCTTGCCAAGGAGTTTGGCTTTAGCGAGTACGAGACGCCTGGCGGCGGGTGCTTGCTCACGATCGAGAGCTTTGCGAATAAAATCAGAGATTTCATCAAATTTGACCCTGAAATGACTAGCGCGGACATGCAGCTACTGCGCGTCGGACGCCATCTGCGCCTACCAAACGGCACCAAAATGATCATCGGCCGCGACGAAAACGACAACGCCAAACTGCTAGCTCTAAATAATCCAAAATTTACTCAGATCAAATTTGACAGCGATATCGTGGGCGCGGTGAGCTTCGTGGATGCTAAATTTAACGAAGCCGACCTCGAGTTTGCCGTGCGGCTGGCGCTTGCCTACACTAGAGCGGATAAAGATACGGCAGTGCTCGCTAGAGTCGGCGAACGCGGAATTTGCGTGAAGCCTTTTGAGAGCAAGCAGGCTGCCCAGGAGTTTTTCATTAGTTAAATTTGCCTTAAAAAGCTCGTCGGCAAAATAAATTTGACGCCGAATTTGAGATTGTTTTCGCAGTAAATTTGGCGGCTAAAATTTGGAGATATATCCTTTTGCGTCTCAAATTTGGATTTTCTTGCGAGCTAAATTTGACGCTGATTTCTGGCTACTTCGGGCTTAAATTTGTTTGATTTGCTAGAGCCCAAGCCTCAAATTTAGACTGACGGGTAACTAAATTTCGCCCTTTTGTACGTATAATTAGTCTGTAAATTTTGCTATCTTTTGTAAATTTACCAAAGCACGCCGACTGCACCAGAACTCTGCGCGATTTGGTAAATTTTACCGTAGATACCGTCGCTTTTATGTAGATTAATCCCAAATTTGAAATTCAAGCTATTTGTTTTATGCCGAAAATGTCGTAAAAAGCTCAAATTTTGATTTATCGCTCAACGCGCCAAAATTAAAATGATACTGGCTTTTATTTTATTTTGAGATATTTTAAGTATAATTCTCATTTTAATATAATAATGAGAGTTTTTTGCGATGGATTATCAAGGACTATTTTTATTGGCACAGTTTGTAAATGAGAGAAAAAAAGCGAGTCGTAAGGAGATAGCGGAGTTTTTATTGCGCAAAACGGGTGCGAGCCAAAACAAAACGGACGCGCTTTTAGGCGTCATAGCAAATAGCCCCAAAATTCAAGGTTTGCCGCAAGAAAAAAGGATCATTTTAAAGACCTCTCGCGGGATTTACGAGATGAGCAAAGCCGGCGAAAAACTCTTAAAAAGCAAAAACGCTCGGCAAAATTTTGAAGCTTGGATTGATGGCGTTTACGGCGAAACCAAGACGCAAAATTTACCCGCCCCCAAAACTAAAAAATACCTAAAAACCATCACCGCTCTCGTCGTCCACGAGATAAAGGACAAAATGATCGGCGAAGCAATCAAAAAGCTGATAGAAGCGATAAAATCGCTCGCTCTAAAGCTCATGAAAAAGCATAAATATTTAGGCAAATTTTATGCTTTTAGACACGTTTTTTTGGCGCTTTTGGCTGCCAAAATCGCATTTGACGTCGTCAAATTCTTTAAAAATCGCAAGCCAGAAAAATTTCTCGTAAACAATCAGCCAGTAGGCTGTTAGCTAAGTTAACAGAAAATCATAAATTACTTATTGCAACTTTATATTTCGTCGCCCGTCTATAATCAATCGCACAGCATACTAAGCCGCAAAAATTGATTGCATCAAAACTCCAACGGAGTAAATTTATACGCAAATCTAGGCGCGACTTCGCAAGCTTTGAGTAGTTTCAAACTCCAACGGAGTAAATTTTAACGCTAAATTTGACCCTTTAAAATCG
>CALBNA010000140.1 GCA_937896205.1 uncultured Campylobacter sp.
GGCTCGGAGATGTGTATAAGAGACAGGGCTTTGCCAAATCCCGCAAATCTATTTGATGCAAGACACGACGTATTGTTATTTTTGCAAGATACGACATAGGAGTTTAGCTCTTTGTTGCCTTTTTTACGCGTGTTTTTATTTTTTAGATTCATAAAATCCACCGAATTTTTGCCTCTTGAGTTATGCGTAAAGCCAACCGTGCCATCTTTTTCTACGCTACTTACTATGCCTACGTGAGTGACGATTTTTGCTTTTTTGTTATTTTTCGTGCTTCTAGTCGTGTTGTTGAAAAATACCAAATCTCCGACCTTCGGATCGTTAAAAGAGATCAAATTTTTACTCTCGTAAAGCTTAAACATAGCTTCGCTTTTTAGACCGTGCTTGGTGTAAAATTTATCAAGCTCTTTTTCGTCAAAAAAGTCTCGATTTAATTTTTTATTTATAAGCGTCACAAAGCCCGAGCAGTCGCCGCCGTCTCTTTTACCTATATATCCTTGCAGGAGATTAAGCAGGGCCGTTTCTTTTGCGTCGAGACGGTCGCCGATTTTACCTTGAAACGTCTTGCTTCCCCAGCTTTGGATCTTATTCTTTTCTAATGAAGCCGTAGCTTGGATTTGACTTTGCTTTGTTAGCATCGCATTTTTATGAGCGCTTGACGAAACCGTAGCGCAACCCGACATAAAAGTCGCTAAAAGCAGGGCGTAAATTTTAATTTTATAATTTACAAGCATCGGCTACGCGATTACCCCGCTTTCTTTTAGAAATTTGATATTTACCGCAGTTTGCGATTCGCCTTTTTCAAGCGCTGCTTTTTCCTCCGCGCTTGGTTGCTTGATCTCGCGCACTCCGCCCTTGCCTAGCTTCACGAGCCTACCGCCCGCGCACTCGCCATCTATCACGCAGCAGCTTAGCCACTGATCGCTGCCGGTTTTTATCGCCTCGCACATCTTGGCGGCAGCCGCGCCCGGAGCGTAGTATGCCGACGTGCCAAGTAGCTTAACTATCTTTGCGCCGCCAGTTTTTGCCTCCTGCGCTACTGCGTCAAATTCGCCGCCCAGATCCACGCTCACGTTGCTTTGCAGCGCCACCATATCGTCGTTATGAGAGCCTATAATGTGCGCGCTAAAGGCGCTGTTTTTTAGTCCCGTTTTTTGTGATATCTCGTATTTTAGGCGCGCAGAGTCTAGTTCGCCCGCCATGCCTAGTAC
>CALBNA010000141.1 GCA_937896205.1 uncultured Campylobacter sp.
TTTCCTCTATCGCGGCTTGTACCTCGGCGTTTTCGACGACAAATTCGCCCGAGCCGTTTGCGAAGCTAACCTTCGCGTCTAGTACGCCCGCGATCTTTTTCGTCACGCGCTCGATGGCGTTTGAGCAGTTTACGCAGGTCATGCCCGCGATGTTTAGTTTGATATTTTGCATCAAATTTTCCCTATGACGCTAAATCCCAAATCATCCAGCTCCTCTTTAAATTTCGCCTCGTCCTTGCCGTCTAAATTTACGCTCACGACCCTCGGCTCTACGCTAAGATCGACCTTTATCTCGCCGTATTCGTCACCAAGAGCGTTTTTTATGGTGTTTGCGCAGTTTTCGCAGTGGATGTTAGCAACCTTAAATTTAGTCATTTTATCTCCTTTATCATATGGTAGTATTTGTGAGAATTTATGATCATTTCGCAGTCGGTCTCAAAGCCCAAGCGCTCGTAAAAAGCCATGGTTTTAGGCTTTTTTTCATCGACGATGAGAGCTACTTTTTTGATATTTCGTTTAGGCGCGAGGGCAAAGATAAATTTGATCAGCTCTTTTGCGATACCTCGTCCGCGAAATCTCTCATCCACGGCAAGGCTATCTATGTATAGCTCGTCTGCAAAGCACTCCGTCTGCGGAAATTTATTTAAACCAAGCTCTCGCAAATGCGCCCTGATGGGCCCATCTAGCGCATCGATCTCGCCTCCGTCGTAAGCGCAAATCGCGCCCGCGATCTCGCCGTCAAATTTGAAAACAAAAACGTTGTTATAGCTTAGGCGGTTTATCTCGCTTCTAAAAAATTTATGCAAAATTTCATCGCTCTTAACATGGTCGCTCACGCCGCTAAGCGTAAAAGCGATATCCTCCATGGCTAAATTTAACAGCTCTATGCAGCGCGCGGCGTCGACTTTTTGGGCATTTAAAATCATACGAGGATTATAGGACTTAAAGCTAAATTTTTTGCTAATACGCTCAAAACCTCGTATTTTTAAAAAAATGCAAAATTTTTTTAGATATAATTGGGCAAAAATTTTTAAAGGAACGAAATGGGACGAGCGTTTGAATATAGGCGCGCCGCGAAGGAAGCGCGCTGGGACAAGATGAGTAAGGTTTTTCCAAAACTCGCAAAAGCCATAACCGTGGCGGCTAAAGAGGGCGGCACAGAGCCTGATATGAACCCGAAACTCCGCGCCGCGATAGCAGCGGCCAAAGCGCAAAATATGCCAAAAGACAACATCGACGCGGCGATAAAACGCGCTAACGGCAAAGATAGCGCGGATATCAAGACTATCTTTTACGACGGCAAGGGCGCTCACGGCGTGCAAATCATCGTCGAGTGCGCTACTGATAACCCAACTCGCACGGTCGCAAACGTCAAGGCGATATTTAGCAAAAACGGCGGCGAAATTTTGCCTAGCGGAAGCTTAAATTTTATGTTTACGAGAAAGAGCGTTTTCGAGCTTGATATGCCCGCAAAAGAGCTTGACGAGATTGAGCTAGAGCTCATAGACTTCGGTCTAACCGAGATCGAGGAAGAAGACGGCGTGCTCTATATCTACGGCGATTACGCGAGCTTTGGCACGCTAAGCGAAGGCATCGAAAAACTGGGCCTAGAGGCTAAAAAAGCAAGCCTACAATACATCGCAAACTCGCCGGTAAGTCTAAATGAAGAGCAAATGAGCGAGGTAGAAAAGCTGCTCGACAAGCTCGAAGACGACGACGACGTGCAAGCGGTTTATACAAATATCGAATAAATTTAAGGAACAAAATGAGAAACGACGAACTAAAAATCTACGACATCGACGCGGCCGAGCTTGCTAAGCTCAAATTTGCCGTGATCCACACGGAAAAGGGCGATATGAAGCTCGAGCTTTACGGCGACGAAGCGCCGCAAGCGGTGACGAATTTCGCGCATCTAGCCAAAAGCGGCTTTTACGACGGGCTAAATTTCCACCGCGTGATCCCAAATTTCGTGATCCAGGGCGGCTGCCCGCACGGTACGGGCACCGGAGGTCCGGGCTGGCGCATCAAATGCGAGTGCGTAGGCCAAAAACACAAGCATAAACGCGGAACCCTATCTATGGCGCACGCGGGTCGCGACACGGGTGGAAGTCAATTTTTCGTCTGCCACAGCGCGCAGCCGCACCTTGACGGCGTGCATACGGTGTTTGGGCAGATCGTGGACGAGCCGAGCCTAAAAACGCTAGATAGCGTCAGGCAAGGTGACAAGATAAACTCGATCGAAATTTTAGAGAGTTTGTAAAAATTTAACGAAATTTGCGGCGGCGGGTAAAATTTGAC
>CALBNA010000142.1 GCA_937896205.1 uncultured Campylobacter sp.
GGCAGCGTCAGATGTGTATAAGAGACAGTTTTAAGCTTAATTAAAAGATAGTATAATTTCATAAATTTTATCTCAAATTTAGGAGCAAACATGGATATAGTCGAGAGATTTTTACGCTATACAAAGATTAACACCACGACAAACCGCGAAGCGGGCGCGGCGGGCATCATGCCGTCAAACCCAACCGAGCACGATCTGGCAAAGCTGATAGAAAGCGAACTAAAGGAGCTTGGCTTGCAAAATATAAAAAGACGAGAAAACGCCATAACTACGGCTGTTTTGCCGTCAAATTCCTCTAAAAAGCTGCCATCCGTGGCGTTTTTCGCGCACCTTGACACGAGCGCGGAGCAAAAAAACGACACGAAAGCGCAAATCGTGCGCTACGAGGGCGGCGACGTCACGCTAAACAATGAGCTAGGCATAACGCTCAAACTTAGCGAATTTCCCGAGCTAGCGAACTACGTCGGAGACGATCTCATCGTAACGGACGGCACCAGTCTGCTAGGCGCGGACGACAAGGCCGCGATCGCCGCCATCGTAAACGCCGCGCAGTTTTTCATACAAAATCCGCAAATCGAGCACGGCGACGTGACGTTTGGCTTTTTACCCGACGAGGAGCAAGGCCTGCGCGGAGCCAAGGCGCTTGACGTCTCGGAGATCAAGGCCGACTTTGCCTACTGTCTTGATTGCTGCGGCATAGGCGAGCTGATTTACCAAAACTGGAACGCCGGCGACGCGGTCGTGACCTTCGTCGGGCAGTCCGCGCACCCGATGAACGCCAAGGGCAAGCTAGTAAATTCATTGCTACTCGCGCATAAATTTATCTCGATGCTACCGGGTGGCGAAGCGCCTGAGTACACCGACGGCGTCGAGGGCTACTACTGGGTCAAGGAGCTATCGGGCAACAGCGCAAAGACCGTGCTAAAGCTCGACGTTCGCGAATTTAACGAGGCAAAATACGCGCAGCGCATGGCGTTTTTGCAAGATCTTTCCGACTCGTTTGCTAAAATTTACGGCGCTCACAGGATTCAAATCAGCCTAAAAGACCGCTATAAAAACGTATTTAACTACCTCGAGGGCGGCGAAAACAGCCTACCCGTCGTCGCGGCAAAGCAGGCCTACGCTCGCCTAAATATCGAGCCAAAAGTCATCCCGATGCGAGGCGGCTACGACGGCGCGGTCATCTCGGAAAAGGGCGTACCGTGTCCAAATCTCTTTACCGGCGCGCACAACTTTCACTCCATCTACGAGTACCTGCCGGTAAAATCGCTACGCGCGGCCAGCAACGTCGTCTGCGAGATAATTAAAATCATAGCCGAGAAATAAACCAGGTCAAATTTGAGGGCGAGCCTGCTCTCAAATTTGCAAGTCGCAATCGCCCCGCCAACTACCTTTATCTACGTTTACGAGGCCCATCCCTTTACGGCGCTAGCTCAAATTTACGTCAAATTTGAACCGTAAATTTGACCGAGTCGCCCGAATTTAAGCTCGCTTTGCGTAAAATGCGAAAGCAAATTTAAATAGGAGCAAATTTGATGAAAAAGATATTTTTACCGCTAATCGCTGCTTCGGTTTTGGCTGTCGGCGCCGATATAAACGCGCTGCAAAAGGAGTGCGACGACGGAAACGGCGCAAGCTGCTACGAGCTTGGAGTTTTATACGATAACGCGCTAAACGGAGCCGCGCAAGACTATCAAAAAGCGGCAGAGCTCTACTCAAAAGCCTGCGAGCTAGGTAGTGGCGCAGGCTGCTCAAATTTGGGCTTTTTATACGACAACGGAAGCGGCGTGGCACAGGACGGCAAAAAAGCTGCCCAGCTTTACGCAAAGGCGTGCGAGATGGGCGATGAGGCGGGTTGTTCAAATTTAGGCTTTGCCTACGCAAACGGACGCGGCGTCGATCACGACTACGCAAAAGCTAGCGAATTTTACGCCAAAGCCTGCGACATGGGCAACGGCGGCGGATGCTACAATCTAGGCAACCTATACGCGCAAGGACGAGGCGTCAAAGAGGACGCAAACGCAGCCGAAAAATACCTCAAAAAAGCTGTCTCTTATACACATCTGACGCTGCCGACGAAG
>CALBNA010000143.1 GCA_937896205.1 uncultured Campylobacter sp.
CTATATAATCAGCCCAAATTTAAATAGGAGTTTTTATGACGCAAGAAGAACTTGACGCCTTGATGGCGGGCGATCTGGATGACGTCGTAGCTGCAGACGAGAGCGACGCGCAAGCTAGCGGAGATGAAAATTTAGACCTAAATGCTGCCGACAAAGAAGTAGTGGAGCGCAAAGATGATGATGTCAAATTTGACGGTGACTATAGAGCATCCTCAAACATATCGTGGCCTCCGCCTCCACCGACGGATGATCACAAGATGGTTCATCAGCTAGACGACGTCACAAAGGATAGCGAGGAAAAAGCTACGCAGATGTTTGACAAGCTCGACGCGATCAATAACTTCTCTATGGACGCTGAAAGCGGGCTTAGCGAGATTATCAGCGGTATAGAGGCTAATATCGAAATTTTTACCAAACTGCATGAAAAATTCCCAAATATCTCGACTTTTTCTGAGGCGCTAGAGAAAAATAACGCCCTAAAAAGCTCCGCCGAAATGACGCTAGATAACGTCAGAATGGCGGAAGACGAGATAATGATGGCGATGGATATGATGCAGTATCAAGACATCCACCGACAAAAGATCGAGCGCGTTATCAACGTCATGCGCGCGCTTAGTAAGTATATGAGCAGTCTGTTTGAGGGCAAGATCGACGACGAGAAGCGCGTAGCATCGGCCGTACATATCGCGGGCGATACGCACACTGAAAATCTCGTCAGCAACGACGACATCGAAGCTCTGATAGAAAGTTTGGGCAAAAAATAGTGCTAAAGCCTGAGCTTTTATCCCCAGCAGGAAATTTAACCAAGCTAAAAATAGCTCTAGAGTACGGTGCGGACGCGGTTTATGCATCGGTGGCGAGCTTTTCGCTTCGCACTCGTTCGGCGCGCGAATTTAACCTTGAAACCTTTAAAGAAGCTATCGAATACACGCACGCAAAGGGCAAGAAATTTTACGCGACGGTAAACGCGTTTCCTTTTAATTCGCAAATAGAGCCGCTAAAGCGCCACTTGCAAACTATATCGGCAATGAAGCCAGATGCCTTTATCATCGCGACTCCGGGCGTCATGAGCCTGGCAAAAGAAATAGCCCCCGACATCGAGATCCACCTCTCGACGCAGGCAAACGTCATGAATGCTCTGGATGCCAAAATCTACCACGAAATGGGTGCAAAACGCATCGTCGTAGCGCGCGAAATGAGCCTAAAAGACGTCTTGAAAATAAAAGAGCAAATCCCGACGCTGGATATCGAAATTTTCGTGCACGGCTCGATGTGTTTTGCGTACTCCGGGCGCTGTTTGGTTAGCTCCGTGCAAAGCGGCCGACAATCAAACCGCGGCAGCTGCGCTAACGACTGTAGATTTAAATACGAACTCTACGCTAAAAGCGAGGAGAGCGGTGTGCTGTTTCGTCTCGAGGAGGACGAGGGCGGCACGCATATAATGAACTCTAAAGACTTAAATTTATCCGCGCACATCAAGGATATCATCGAAAGCGGCGCGGTCGATAGCCTAAAAATCGAAGGCCGCACAAAAAGCGAATACTACGCCGCCTGTGCGACTAGAGCCTACCGCATGGCCGTTGATGACGCCGTGGACGACAAATTTGACGCGCAAATTTACGCGAGCGAGCTAAATACGCTAAAAAATCGCGGTTTTACCGACGGCTACCTAGTAAATCGCCCGTTTGAAAAGTCTGATACGCAAAATCATGCTAGCAGCCTAGAGGAGGGCACTCATCAGGTAAACGCTATGACTTTAGACGGCGAGTTTTTTAAATGCAAATATAAAATTTTCCCCGGCAACGAGTATGAGATCGTAGCGCCTCTGGGCTCGCAGATAGATGAGTGCGAGAGCGAAATATCTCAAATTTTCGCTCGTGACGGCAAGAAATTTATCAAATTTAAAAAACTAGTAACCAAAAAAGGCAAAGATATCGCCGAGATCCACAGCGGCAACGAAAACGAAGTAAATTTGGGCGCGAGGCTACCTAAATTTAGCTTTTTAAGAGAGGAAATAAAATGAAATTTGTTTCAATTATAATGGGAAGCAAAAGCGACTACGACGTAGTTAGCGAGGCGGCAAAGGTGCTTGAAAAATTTAACATCCCTTATGAGCTAATCATTAGCTCGGCGCACAGAAGTCCGAAGCGAACGAGCGAATATGTCGCCGCGGCTGAGGAAAAGGGCGCGCAGGTATTTATCGCGGCAGCCGGTATGGCGGCGCATCTAGCGGGCGCTATCGCGGCAAACACCACTCGTCCCGTGATCGGCATACCGATGGCTGGCTCCGCGCTTAGCGGCGTGGACGCTCTATACTCAACCGTGCAGATGCCAGGCGGCATGCCCGTGGGCACCGTGGCGATCGGTAAGGCGGGCGCGGTAAATGCAGCCTATCTGGCACTGCAAATTTTGGCTCTAAACGACCAAAATCTAGACGAAATGCTAAAAGCCGACCGAGCGACGAAAGCCAAGCAGGTAGAAGAGGACTCGGCGAAGGTGGAAGTTTTACTCGCCTAAAGGAGCAAAGATGCAGACATACTTAAGCATAGACGAATTTTGCAAGCTCGTGCACCTAGAGCACGAGGTGATCGAGGGGATGATAAACCGCGGCGTGCTAAATACGAAAGAAGAAGGCGGCGAGATCCTCATAGAGGCTAGCCAAGGTACGATGAGTGTGGTGCCTAGCGTCGTGGCCGTGCCGGCTCCGCAGATGGGCTCAGAGGGCTTTAGCTTCGTGGAAAAGACGATTGGCACGATATTAAATTTGCACGAAAAGGTGCTCGACGCCAAAGACGAGACGCTAGAGACTCTGCGCAACGAAAATAAGTTTTTAAAAGAGGCGCTAATCTCGATGCAAGAACTCTACGACGAGGATAGAAAAACGGTCGAGATGCTCACGAAGCAGCTAAAAAATTCGCAAGATGAAGTCGAGTTTTTAAAACGAAAATACAAGCTCATGTGGAACAAAGCGGTTGAAAATTTCAAGGGCGATAAGGAGTAGTCGTGGAAATTTTAGCGGTAGAGGGTTTTAAAATTTACGGATTAAAAACTCGCACCAAAAATGCCGACGAGATAAACGGCGACGGTAAAATCCCGGCCTTGTGGGCTAAATTTACAAAAGAATTTTATGACGGTAAAGGCGAAATTTACGGCGTTTATTGTAGTTACGAAAACGGCGTAAACGGGCTTTATGATTTATTTATCGGTACGAAGTCGCTTTGCTCAGGCGGCGGAATTTTAGAGATAAAAAGCGGCAAATACGCTGTTTTCAGCTTTCCGAACGAGCCGCAAAACGTAGCGAAATTTTGGGGAGAAATTTGGAAATATTTTGAAAACTCTGAGCTAAAAAGAGCCTACG